>JAYVMJ010000103.1:0-7779 GCA_043759025.1 Verrucomicrobiota bacterium
CTTAGCTCTCCGCTGAGGCGCTTTTTTTTGCTGGGTCTTGATAGGCGGTAGGGGCGATTGCCCTCAATCGCCCGTTCAGGAGGTCCGTTGAGGGCAACAGACCCTACCGATAACGCCCTGGCGAAAAACCGCGAAGGGTTGAAAAAACCAGGGAGTGTTTTCAAACGCATTATCCCTCGCTTATTGTCATTCTGAACGAAGTGAAGAATCCATGTGCTCGCTCGTGGCATCACGTTCGCTGCCGTGATTCTTCACTTCGTTCAGAATGACAAACCGATTTGAAAATGCTCCCTCAGCTCACAGTGTCTGCAGTATCTCCCGGCAGTGGTTCGCGGTTACGCGATTTCCGGTCTTTTCCGCCAGAGCGATACCTTCGCTCAAGACGCGACGGGCATCATCACTGCGACCGTTGGCCGCGTAAGCCTGCCCTAGGAATAAGCAGCTTTGGGCGTTGCCGGGTTGCAAACGGTGATAAACCTCGAACGGAATCAGGGCGTCGGCGAATCGGCCTTGCACGAGGCAGAGCACACCGAGGCTGACCTGAAGTTCGGCATTGTTTGGATTGAGCGCGATCCCATCGCGGTAGTGGCGTTCGGCAGCTGCGGAATCGTGCTTGGCTTCTGCAACGGCTCCCGCGCGCAAATGCCAGGCGGCCATCATCTGCCGGGCTTCCGGCATTTCCGGGTGCGATTCGAGCAGTGGTCGCAAATAAACTCCGGCCGACTCCCAGCGTCCCGCCTCCATCTCGACCCGCCCGAGCACCGACAGCGATTTTTGAAAGGTGGGTTGAAGAGTGAGAGATCGTTTCAGCGCCACGATCGCTTCGTCCGTGCGGTCGAGACCCAACAGGGTCAGGCCGAGATTGAAGTTGGTTTCAGCGTCGTTGGGGTTGAGCGCGAGTGCTTGATGAAATGCGGTGATCGCTTCATCGGGCCGAGCGAGGTCGCTGAGGGCGCGGCCCAGGGTGGAGTACAATTCCAAATTGTCGCCGACTTGTCGCAATCCCTCGCGGATTACGCGCACCGCTTGTTCGGTCTGCTTTAGCTCACGGTAGGCTTGGCTGAGACTGAGGTAATAGGTAATCGAGGACTGCGAATTTCTGAGTCGGGCAACGCTCTGTTCGAGGGTATCGCGCGCCTGGGCCGGATCATTTTGCTTGAGATAAAGCCCCCCCAGCAACTCGTAGCCATGAGTGTCGCCGGGCCGGACTTGAATCGCGCGCTCGTAATAGGATTTTGCGCGGTCGGCGTGGCCGGTCTGGAGTTCAAGCGTGCCCAACGCGCATAACTGGTCGAAATCATAACACCAGTTCCAGAGCTCGTTCAGCCATGGATCCTCCGCTTCGCGGAAGCGCCCTGTTTCCCGGCCCAACCAGCGTTGGCGGTCCGCGCCGACCGTGTCGCCCGCTGACGCCAGCATGTCGGCGTAGAGATTGTGCGCAGACGAAAATTCCGGAGTATCCTTGACAAGCTGTTCGATCAAACGGCGGGCGTCGTCGGAGTGTCCGCTTTGCAATGCGATCCGCGCCAGCCAGAGGCGCGCGTACGGATCGCCGGGCAGGAGTGCGAGTCGCTTTTCGTAGTCACGCGTTGCGGCCTCCAGTTGCCCCGTCTTGAACTGCAAGCCGGCCAGCAGCAACCAAGCCGGCGCATAGTCGGGGGCGAGAGCGGTGGTTTTTTCCAGCAACACCGCCATCGCGGGGTAATCGCTCGCCATGCGTTTTTGATCGGCGAGGTAATAATACCATTGGGCCACGCGAGGTTGTTCGGTGCAGAGCAGTTGCCAACAGGCGGTGGCTTCCATGTTGAAACCGTTGGCGTGATAAAGGCGTCCGAGTTCAGCCACGCTCGCGAGCGGATCGGCGGATGTTGTGGTGCCGGTTTGGGCCTTGGCCAACAGCTCGCCCAGAGCCGCCGCTTTGCCGGTGAGATCGGGTTGCTGGGGAATGGCCGCTTGTACGCGCTGCGCTAAATTCGGCTGACGCCACCACCACACCGCGCCCACAGCGAGTGCGGCGAACAGCAAGACCAGCGGGGCCACCATCCACGGTCGGCCGCGTCGTTTGTCGGTGCCCGAGCTCGGCCTCGTTGGCTTTGGCTTGTTCATTCCCTTTGGGTCCGATACCCCGAAGCTTGCTTCGGCTTGGTTGGGTGATCGGGTTTGAGTGTGGATTGCATGAGTGCCGGATGAGTTGTGGTGGTCTTGTCAAATGCCCCGGGGCTTGCCCCGAGGATCTTTACTTTTTTCGCCACAGCGTGATGTTGCTCATGTGGTCAAACGGTGGAAGCGCATGGAAGCCGCCGGTCACGATCACAGGTACGCCATTGCCGTCGAGATCGCCGATTGCCGCCGTCACAAACTGGTAGGGCCGGTGCGCGAGGGCGACCGGCGTGAAATTTTCGTGACCGTCGTTTAACCACGCCATCATTGCGACGGCGTCGGGATTGGATTCGTCCGCGAAGCAACTGACGGCCAGCAGGTCCATGAATCCGTCGCCATTGAAATCGGCCGCGCACGGCGTGTACGCGCCGGGCAGATTGCCCACGCGGTGGAACTTGAACGTGCCATCGCCGCGCCCTTCCAGCCACTGGATGCCGTGCCACGGGTGCGGACCGGTGACGGAGTAGTCGAAACCGTCGCCGTTGGTGTAGATCAAGTCGGGCTTCCCGTCGCGGTTGACGTCCGCGACATCCAAACCGCTGCTGCCGTAATCCTCGTTGGTTGAGCCCCACACGATGCTGTCGCTAAATTGCCCGCTGCCCAGATTATGAAACCAATGGACTTCCTCCCACTCCTGGGAAATCAGCGCGGCAAAATCCAATCTGCCGTCGCCGTCGAAATCCGCGACCGGCGTGTTGATACAGCCGGACTGCGTGTTCACGACGTGACTTTCAAACTGCCACTCACCCTTGTTCTCCATCCAGCGGGTTTCGCCTTGCGCATAGCCAAACTGGCCGACCACGAGATCGAGCATACCGTTCTTGTGTCCACTCAAGTTTGCGCCGCGAATATCCGTGACGCGGGCGACGTGATCGAGCACCACGTGTTTGCGGAAATGCTGGCCGTCGAGGTTCTCCAGCACGACCACGGCGCCGATGCGGTCGTTATTGGGTGAGATTTGCCCCATGCTTGCCACCAGAATATCCAGCCGGCCGCGACCGTAAACGTCCGCTGCCGACACGTGGGCGGGCGCGGCAATTTCCTCGCCAATGATTTGCTCCGTGAAAACTCCGCGCGGCGCCTGTCGAATCCAGCGGACAGTATTTTTCTGGCCCTCGCAATAAACGATGTCGGCCAAACCATCGCGATCGAGATCGACGATCTGGAGATGCGTCACCAACGGCCGGCCGAATTCCGCCACCGGACTACCGATGGCAATCGGATTGTATTCCAAATGCGGTGCAACGGTCGCGACGGTTTTGGCGGGAGCGGCCGAATTCCCGCGCGAGCATCCGGCAAACGCCAAACCCATCCCACTAGCCCACGCGAGCACGCTGAGGCACGAGGTGAAAAAAGCGATTTTCGGATGATGCATCGTCACCAAACGCCGCGGACGGTTTTCGCCGTCCTCTGCGGGAATCTTGTGATGGCAGGCAAAATGATCGGGCCGATGGAGCGTAAAATCCGAAGAGAAAAAATCATTCAAATTCGAAGGGCGATTGATGAAATTTAATCAACCGCTGCGCACCTGTTAAGGCAAGCGCCGCCAGAGTCTTTTTCCGTAGCCGGCGCGGCGGCTCGATGAACTTGCCGTCCTATTTCCGGGCGGACTCGATTTGTACGGCCCAGCCATTTCCGGAATGCACGCCGTATTTTTGGGAGAAATTATCCTGATTCAAAGCGAACGCCACATCCAGCAGGCTATCGAGGTAAAGCAGAGGAGTGCCTTCCGGAACATCTCCGAAGGTGGGAGCATAGGGTATGATGCCGTGATAGACTTCCTTTCCGTCATGAGAAATCGTGACGAGGAATTTGTCACCGAACCGCGGCTTGAGTTGACTGAAGAGTGAGTCGGGAATGTTCGTCCAGATATTGCCGTAGTGAAAGTCGATCTGTGGCACGGTCCCGTGTAACACGCCGTCCTTCACGCTGGCGCGTTCGTAGGGCAAACTGACCACCTTGGGTTCAAGCAGCGGACCGACCTGCTCGTAACTGATTTTCCCCGCGGCCAGGCGCGCGCCCGTGTACGCATAAACATCCCGGCCGTGAAACGTATAACTTTTTTCCGAGCCGGGCCGACGATTCACATTTTCGTCGATGCGGCGCACGGCTTCGATGCCAAGCTCCTCCGCCACCAGCGTCAAAGTGCCGTTGTCCGGACTGACGAAAAACTGGCCATTTTTGGTTTTAAGCACCACCGACGCGCGCTCCGTTCCAACACCCGGATCGACGACGGAAACAAATACGGTGCCGGCCGGCCAGTAGGGCGCAGTTTGCTTCAGTCGGTAGGATGCCTCCCAAATATCGTACGGCGTGTTTTCGTGGCTGAGGTCGAAGATTGGAAGGCGGAGATCGACACCGACCGCCACTCCTTTCATTTCGGCGACGGCACCGTCCTTGGTGCCAAAATCAGTTTGAATGACGAGGGCATGATCTTCCGCCAACGCGGCGACCGGGAGAAACAAGGCGAGGGAGAGAACGGACAGTTTGTTCATGGGGAAATGGGTTGAGCGACATTTATCAGGTCTCGACCAAACGCTTCGCCAGTTGATTGGTTCGTTCGACCAGCGAGGATAGTTCGAGCGTCGCGAGCCGGCCTTGGTCAACTACGCGACGGCCATTGATGAAACTGTAGTCGACCGAACTGGCCTGGCAGAGAATCAAGGCGGCAACGACGTCATGTTGGGCGCCAGCGAATGAAGGGCGGTCCAAGTTCACCGCGATAAAATCGGCGGATATTCCGGGCGCAATGCAGCCAATGTCGCCGCGACCCAGGACGCGGGCACCGCCGAGCGTGGCAAGTTCGAGTGCGTCGCGGGGGGACATGACCGACGCATCCTGCGCACCGACTCGCGCGAGCAGGCAGGCCTCGCGTGCTTCCTGAAAAAGATTTGTGGCATCGTTCGAGGCGGCGCCGTCCACGCCCAATCCCAGCGGAACCCGGGCGCACAGCATCTTTTTCACCGGGGCGATGCCGCTCGCGAGCCGCATGTTGCTGCACGGGCAATGCGCGACGGCTGTGCCAGTGCGCCCAAATTTGGCGATGGAATCATCGCTCAACTGCACGCAGTGCGCGTGCCAGACGTCCTCTCCGACCCAGCCGACCGACTCGGCGTAGTCGCCGGGCGTGAGCCCGAATTTCTCCAGGCTGTAAGTGACGTCCGATTTGTTCTCCGCGAGATGAGTATGCAGGCGAACCCCCGGATGCGTCCGGGCGAGCACGGCTGACTCGCGCATCAATTCCCGCGAAACCGAAAATGGCGAGCAAGGGGCGAGCGCGACGCGCAACATGGCATGGCGGTTGTTGTCATGATATTTTTCGATCAACCGCTGGCTGTCGCGCAGGATGGCCGCTTCTTTTTCGACCAGCGAATCGGGCGGCAGTCCACCCGCGCTTTCGCCGACGCTCATGCTCCCCCGGCAGGCGTGGAACCGCATGCCGATGTCGGCCAGTGCGCGAATTTCGTCGTCGAGCGTACAGTCGTTCGGAAAAAGATAAAGGTGATCGCTCGACGTCGTGCAGCCGGAAAGCATGAGCTCGGCCGCCGCCATCTGCGCACTGACGTAGACTCCCTCGGCCGTGAGTTTGGACCAGATCGGATAAAGCGTCTTGAGCCACTGAAACAAATCGCAGTTCTGCGCGGCGGGAATGGCGCGCGTCAGGGTCTGGTAAAAATGGTGGTGCGTGTTGACGAGGCCGGGGAGAACGACGTGGCGGCTCTTGAGATCGAGAATCTCGTCGGCGGTCGACGGAAGGGCGACGGTTGCACCGACCTGCTCAATGACATTGTCGCGGACAAATATCGCGGCGTCGCGAATTTCGTCACGCCGGGGGTTCATCGTGACCAGCGTATGGATATTTTTGACGAGCAGTGTGCCCATAGGACTGACCAGTGAAATCAGGGCTCGACAGGTCCAGCCAGAATTTTCGCCGGCCACACGAGGTTCAGGATCAGCGCAGTCAAACCACCCGCCGAGATACTGGACTCCAGCAGTGACTGCGCGAATTCGGGCAGGCTCCCGAGAATCGCTGGTTGGGATGGCAAGCCGAGGCCGAACGCCAGTGAAAGTGCGACAATCACGCCTTCGCGCTGGCCAAGGCCGGTGCTCAGCAACAGTCGGATGCCCGCGACCGCCACGAGCCCGAACATCATCAACGCGAGTCCGCCGAGAACTGCGGGCGGCATGACGGTAACCCAGCGACCGATGGCGGGAAACAATCCGAGTAGCGTCAGAATTCCCGCCATCACGTAGCCCACCCGTCGGCTCGCGACGCCGGTGATTTGAATGACGCCATTGTTTTGAGCATAGGTTGCGCTGGGAAATCCCCCGAACAGCGCGGCGGTAGTGCTCGTGATACCGTCAGCGAGGACGCCACCGGAGAGACGTCGCCAGTGCGACTGACCGTGCGGTGAAAGTCCGGAGAGTTGGGAAGTCGCCGCAATGTCGCCCATCGCCTCGAGCAGCGAAACCAGATAAACAAAGGCGAACGGCGGAACGAATTTCCAATCGAAGGCAAAGCCGTGCGGCAACAAGCGCGGATGCGTGAGCCACGCCCCCGTTCCCGGGTCGGGCGCATGCAAGCCGCCGAGCAGCCCGCACAGAACGCAGCCCACCACCACGCCGCAGGCGGCGCCGGCGATTCTTGCCCACGCTTTGCCGGTCGCTTGTGCGACGACAATCACCGCGACCACCGCCATCCCGATGACGAGACCCAACCAGCCTGGTGCACCGGGACGTACCGGCGCGGATAATCCATAGAAAGCAGTCGGAATAAGCGACGTGCCGATCAAGAGCACGACCACGCCCGAAACCAGCGGGGTGAACACGGTCCGCAGTCGCGAAATAAAAGGCGCGAGCACGATCAGCAGCGGAGCGGTAACGCACGACAAGCCGAGCATGAGCGCGAGTCCGCCGGCCTGACCAGCTGACGTCAACGGTTGCAGGAAAGCGAAACTGGTTCCTGTTACGCTCAGCAGCCCCGAGCCGACCGGGCCGCGTTGGCGGCACTGGAGCCAAGTCCCAAATGCAGAGGCGAGCAACGCGATGCTGATGAGATAAGCGGTGTCGGTTTGGGAAAACTTGAGTGCGCCCGCGAGGATGAGTGGTGGAGTCACGGTGCCGACCACCATCGCAGACACGTGTTGTGCTCCGACGAGGAGCGACGGCCCAAATGGAATTTGGTCCTCGAGGCCATACACGACACCAGCGGGATTTACCGGCGACGCAGTGGGCGGGGGTAGGACTTCCATGTGGTTCAAAGAGCAAACGCCACGCCAGCGAGACCAGCACTATCGAGTAGCCGGGGGAGATCACTCTCCCCCAGCTCTCACACCACCGGACATGCGGGTCACGCATCCGGCGGTTCCTCAACGGATGGTTTAACTTGGGCGGACTTGAGGGTATCGAGCAGGCTTATCAGTCCCATCGGAGTGAATGCCTTCGAGGGTAAGGCTGCATGCAGGTGGGCGGCTCCGCTGTTGTACCACGGGCCGCGTCCCTTCCCGGCGCTGAGTCTGGCGGTGGGCTGGACCAGCCCGCCGATCATCACCCCGGCGTTCCAGTACGCACGGATGAGTTTGATCACCCGCACGTCCTTGATCCTGCGGCGCACTCGCG
>JAYVMJ010000104.1:0-4422 GCA_043759025.1 Verrucomicrobiota bacterium
AGCAATGCGCAGGACTACAATTTTCATCCCGAATACGAGCAGGCTCTCCGTTACATCGAGGCGCATACTGAAGTGCGCGACGTGCTGCTCTCCGGTGGCGATCCGCTGCTGTTGTCCGACAAAAAAATCGATCACCTGCTCGGACGTCTCCGGGCAATCAAGCACGTCGAATTTATCCGGATCGGATCGCGCATCCCGGTGTTTCTTCCGCAGCGCATCACACCCGACCTGTGCGAGATTTTTAAGAAACACGGTCCGATTTGGATGAGCATTCATGTTAACCACCCCAAGGAAGCGACGCAGGAATTGAAGGACGCGTGCGAGCGGCTGTCGTTTGCCGGGGTGCCATTGGGCAACCAAAGCGTTCTGTTGCGTGGCGTGAATGACGACGCGGAAGTGATGACCGCGCTTGTCCACCGGCTCCTGCGCATGCGGGTTCGGCCGTATTATATTTACCAGATGGACCTCATCACGGGAGGTGCTCATTTCAAAGTAGATGTGCGCAAGGGGATCGAAATCATCAAGGCTTTGCGCGGCCATACGACGGGCTACGCGGTTCCCCAATACGTAATCGATGCTCCCGGCGGCGGCGGCAAGGTGCCGATAAATCCGGAATATCTGGAAAAAATCACCGACGACGAAGTGGTGTTTAAGAATTTCGAGGGAAAGACCTACCGCTATCCATTGAAGGCGAACCCGGTGACCGTCGCGGATGGGGCGGTGATGCCGGCGGAAATTCACCTTTGATCGATCGGCGGGGGCGATCCAGAAGTTTTGAACCGCTAATGAATTCATTACCATGAATTCTACGAAGTGTATACCGACTGACCCTCCTTCGCGCAAGGCTTCGGCGGGGCAAGTCGTCGTCGTGCCTTGGTTCCTTGGAGCCCGCTCATCGCAGGCTGGGGAGACTAAAGACTCATCCCGTCCACGATAAGTGGACGTCTCCGACCCAACCCGGAGACGATCAGTCGAAGGTGACTTTTTAGTTTCGCGTCTGCCACTAAGCGAAACCATTAGCGGTTAACCCCTCTGTGACTTGAATCGTTTTCCCGTATCGGTGCCATCCGTGTAATCTGTGGTTAAAAATTCTGTGGGTTGAGGCCTGAAATCTTGGCTGTGGGGATACAGCTTCACGACGAATTCCACAGTTCAATGTTATTCTAAAACGCTGGTTTTTAGGAAGGTGCGCGATGAGTAACCTATTTTTTAAAAATCTTTCGAAATCATTCAACGTTTTGAGCGCAACCACGTCTATCCCTACAAGAACAACGAATCATTTAGTGAATGGCCGTTGTTCAAGGTTCTTAGGTTTGCTTGGTGTTAGGTCATGAAAGGCGTCCCTCGCGGGGCGCCTTTCATGTTTATGGAGCCGGAGATGAGGGTGTTATATTTTGCCACTGCCCGGGCAGAGGATGATCGGACGAGATTTTTTCGGGAAAGATTCAACGTTTTTGAAACGCCAACGTCTACCTTGGTGAACATCGTTTGTAGTTCTTAAGGTTTGCTTGGTGTTAGGTCATAAAAGGCGTCCCATTCGGGGCGCCTTTTATGATTTAGGGGATCGCGCTTCGCCTTTTGGGTCATACGGCAGGTTTTTCTTGCACCGGATGCTTGCAGGCGTATCGCTGGCGTTGCTCGTAGGGGTGTCTTCCGCGGAAGACTGAGATTGCGGCTCGCTCGGCTGCTCGACCCTTTGAACCTGAAACGGATCATACCGGCGAAGGAAACAAGCAAGGTGACGCATGGGGCGTTGCCTGTTTTTTCATCCGGGAAGGTCTGGATTGGGCCGGGCCTTATTCCATGCAACTCCCGAATCGATTCCCAAGTTTGCGCCCATTCAAAGCGCTATTGTTCATTGCTCCCTTGCTGGGGCTCGCCGTCCACGGCGAGGAGACGGTCAAACTCGATGACTACGTCGTGACCGGGATTCCGTTGGAAGATTCCGTCAACCCGCTCACGCGCGATATTTCGTCGGTGCTCGGCGACGCGCGCAACATTCTCGACACACCGCGCGCGGTCAGTTCCATCAGCGAAGCCCTGCTCAACGAGCGTGGGATTCACGGCGTGAAGGAATTCATCGTCTACACGCCGGGTGGTTACGCTTCGTCCAGTTACGGCCTGGCGACCACACCGAATCTTCGTGGTGATACCGCCGAAACCTACCTCAACGGCCAGCGCCGCAGTTACAATCTCTACGGATTCCTTCCAAGCTGGAATGGCGTGGAGGCGGTCGATATCGTGCGCGGACCGGGCTCAGCAGTTTTTGGCGCGGGATTTTTCACCGGTGGCTACGTCAACTACGTGACCAAGCAGCCGAAGTTCTCCGGCCCCGAGACCACGGTCACCACCCGCTTCGGGACGTGGGCTCCGGGCAGCGTTTCGTATCTCAATGCATCCGTTCAGATCGATACGACGGCACCGATCTCGGATAAATTCGCCTGGCGCATCAGTTACGAGGGCAAAGGCGGGGATACGTTTTATAAGAAAAACGGCGTGAGCGATGATCGGGAGGATTTATTCGCCGCGCTCACGTGGAAGCCAACGAGCCAGCTGACGTTTGCCCTCAACGCCCAGTGGGAATGGCAGAACTGGCCGGAAATTCTCGGTGTCAACCGGCCGAGCCAGGAACTCATCGATCACGCCATTTATTATACTGGAATTTCCGCCGATCTTCCCTCCGGTCCAGGTCCGATCAATGTCACAGGAAAAGTCACGTTGCCATGGGAAGCGTCGCTTTTTTCGACGGGCGATTATTCCAACGCCAACGTCGCGCATGTGCAGTTGATTTCAACGCTTGAACTCTCGCCGGCGCTCACGCTGATCAATCGCACGCTCGCCGAGCACATCGATCGTCATCGCTACAACCAGTCGGAGTACGTCGAGTATGTGAAGCAGACGACGATCGAGAATCGCACCGAGGCGCATCTGAAATTCAATTTATTCGGCCTCGCGCAACAAAGCATTGGAGGCGCGACCGTGCGTTATGAAGGGCGTGAATCGTACACGAATTATTTCAACGAATACCTCTACAACTTCGACATTACGGATCCGTCGCGCACCTTCGATCAGGCCGCGCAATATCCCAACTCGTACTATCCGGGTCTGCCCGGACCCGGCGGACACTTGGTTTTCCCCAATTCCTCCGACACGCCCGAGACGGTGATATCCACGCTGTGGAACCCCGCGCTTTTCTGGCAGCATGAAACGAAGCTCACGCAGCAACTCAGTTTGTTGGTCGGTGTGCGCGAAGATTGGTTTTCTGCGCGCGCGCGCGACCCGTATGAAGCGGTCACCGGCATTCCTTATCACGACGCGGAGACCGTCTCGGCGTTTTCGCATAACGTTAATCTCCTCTGGCGCCCCACCGCGAAAAGTTCCTACTACGCCACGTATCAACGCATCCGCGCGGCGAACGGCAATGTCACCGGCGGCGGCGTGATTCTCAATGCGCCCGATGGCAAGATCAACCGCGACGACTTCCGCAATCTGAGCGAACTCGCCGAGGTCGGCGCAAAATACAGCCTGTTGGAAAATAAACTTTTCGCCGGCGTCACTTACTTTGACCAGACCCGCGCGCGTGTTTCGCTGGGCGGGACGAAAAGCAATATCGTGGTCCGGGGCACTGAACTGGAGGTCGTGTACCAGCCAACCCCGCGATTAAATGCCACGTTCAATGCCACATTCCAAAACGGGCATTACCTGGACTCCGCTCCCTTCCAGATGGGTGGACGCTCCATTTACGCTGCCTATCTGATCGGTCAGGGTCCTGGCGGGAAAGGCACGTCCGATGGCACCTACGATCCCTATGGCAACCAGGTGCCGGCGGGCGATTGGCCGTTGCTCGGATTCTCCAGGATGATTTTCAACGGCAGCGTTCGCTATCGTTTCGCCAGCGGCTTTGGGGTTGGCGGCAACGCGCAGTACTCCAGTCGCCAGCTGGGCAATCTCGACGACGAGTGGCACATTCCGGGGCAGTACCTGCTGAATGGCTCGCTTTTCTACGAAGCGAAACGCTGGTCAATGAACGTGGATTTTCTAAACGTGACCAACCAGCGCAACTGGTATCACAACGGCGATGCGTATTCCGGCAGCAGTCTCGTCTTCGCCGAGCAGCCGTTCCGGATGGAAGGTTACATGAAGTTCCGCTTCTGAGCGACGAGCTCCAGTTGTAACCATCGTCTCTTCGAACGGTCCGCTTGCACCCTCGTTGCGCCCTACTGTGGGCTTAGGCCGGAAAATTCATACGCAAAGTGAAGACCGGGCCTGAATCCTGCTTAAGTTGTTGGTGTGAAAAAATCAACCACGGCAGAATCCAGCGCCCGGCCTTCGACAGACTGTCAGCACGAAGCGTTCCTGTTTCCAGATCTTTTTGCGCGAAAAGTGGTGGCCGATTTTTCCGGCGGCGCGCTCTCCAGTGAC
>JAYVMJ010000105.1:0-3740 GCA_043759025.1 Verrucomicrobiota bacterium
GGTCGACGTATAGACGCGGCCTTCGCCATACGCTACGGTCCATTCGATGGGCCATCTCATCCCTGTTTTCGGTTCGAGCGCATAGGAAAGCACGTCGACATTTTTCGCCGGGCCGCGGGCGTAGTAATAAACCTCGATGTCGGCCGCTTTCCAGCGAGGCGGCAGGCCCTGATGAATTGGGTGGGTACTGTATTGGGTGATGACGGCATCGAAGCGTTTTCCATGTCCGGTGTTCTGGCCTTCGCCGGGCGGAATACGCAGGATCTTGCCCGCGTCGTCGATCGTGAGAGCCCGGCCATAGTCTTTCTTTCGCCAACCCATGCCGATGATTTCATTGTACGCCGGCCAGTCGGCAAAAGCGTTGTTGGCCGAGTGCCACACGTAAACGCCACCTCCGTCGCGGACAAATTTCTCAAAATCAACCTGTACCTCGCGCGGCCACGACGGGCGTCCGTTGATGTCGTTGCAGTTCTGAATCACGACGTAGTAGTTGGAAAACGTTGGCCGCCACTTGTCCCATCCTTCGGAGGCGGCGGTCGGCGGTGTCGTCGAAACGTCCGCGGTAAATAGGCCGGTCGGCTCAATGATGGCGCGAATGAGCTGGGTGGTGAGTTTCCAGTCATGGTTACTGAAGCCGTCGACGATGAGTACGTGAATTTTGTCGGATGCCGGGAGCTGGCCGGCATCGACCGTCGAAACGGAAATAAGGCAAAGCAGTGCGATAGAGAATAGTTTTCGAATGGGCAAAACGAGGACGAGGATTCCAGAAATTCCGCGTGGCTGCAGATCAAAACTTCAGGTGCTTCACCGTGACGCCTTTGTTGATGAGCTGCTTCAGTGAATCGATGCCGATGTGGATGTGCGAGGCGACGTGGGCTTCGTCGATTTTCCGGTCGCTTTCCGTCGTCTTCACGCCTTCCGGCGTCATGGGCTGGTCGGACACGAGTAACAACGCGCCGACGGGGATCTCATTGGCAAATGCGGTGATGAAGAGCGTGGCCGTTTCCATGTCGACCGCCATCACGCGGATTTTTTTAAGATATTTTTTGAACTCGAGATCGTGTTCCCACACGCGGCGATTCGTCGTGTAAACCGTGCCGGTCCAGTAATCGCGTTTGTGGTCGCGGATCGTCGTGGAAATCGCCTTTTGCAACGCGAATGCCGGCAGTGCGGGAACCTCCGGCGGAAAATAATCGTTGCTCGCGCCCTCTCCGCGAACGGCCGCGATGGGCAGGATCAGGTCGCCGAGTTCCGCGCGGTGTTTGATGCCGCCGCATTTGCCGAGAAACAGCACCGCCTTCGGTTTGATCGCGCTCAATAAGTCCATCACGGTCGCCGCCGGCGCGCTGCCCATGCCGAAATTGATGATCGTGATTCCGCGGGCGGTGGCGCTCGGCATCGGGCGGTCTTTCCCCATGACCGGCACCCGATGCCAGTGGGCGAAGAGCTTCACGTAATGCTGAAAGTTCGTCAGCAGAATGTAGCGGCCGAAATTTTTGAGGGGAACACCGGTATACCTCGGCAGCCAGTTGTCGACGATCTGCTTCTTCGTTTTCATGCCCGCTTGCTTGGCCACGCCCAAAAAATAACCCCGCCGTTTTCGTTGGCGAGGTTATTTCAGAATCAGGGGCCGCCGCTTGGGCAACGGTGTGCGCGGGCGTTACCAGCGGAGGTTCACTTCGCCGCCCCAGGTCATCGGTGCGCCGGGTGTGCCGTGGGCGACTCCGGGCGTGATCGCGCTGTAATAGTCTTTGTTGGTCAAATTCCGGCCAAAAAACCGGACGTCGCCGCGACCAAACGAATAGCCGGCGGTGGCGTCGAGCAGCGTGTACGCTTTCTGGGAAAACGTCGCGGTTTCCCGCTCGTCGTAGAAGGTTTTGCCGGTCCACGTCAGCCCGGCGCCGTAAAACAATCCGCGGGCCGGGTGATAATCGATGCGCAGCGCGGCGTTGCCGGAAGGGGCGTACGGCGCGCGATCGCCGGAGTAACTGACGCGCGTGTAGGGATCGATAAAATTTTGGAGCGTGATGTCGGTCAGGCCTCCAATGGCGCGCACGGTGACGTCGGCCATGGGCTTCCAGGAGGACTCGATTTCGAGTCCGAGCACGCGGGCGCGATCGGCGTTAACGACCAGGTATTCGTCGGTCGACGTGGTGGGCACGGCGAACGAGCGCTCGATTTGATATCCCTTCACGCGATACGCATAGGCCCGCGACGTGAACGCCCACTTGGAATCCGCGTGAGCGGTCGACAACGCGGCTTCCAATCCCCACGTGTTTTGCGGATCGTAGCCCGCAAGGCTCGGCACGCCGGTGTACGCGGAATACCCGCCGGCCTTGTAGCCGCGGGCGAGTGTAAACGTCAGGTCGGTGGCGGCATCGAGGTGCCGGATCGCGGAGATGCTGGGCAGAAATGCATTCCAGTGGTCGTCGCGGTTCAGCACCGCATTCGATGGCACGACTTCATTTCGCACGAAATCCTTGCGGTCATATTGAAAGCGCAGCCCGGGCGTGATGAGCCAGTTTGCGGAGGGCGTGAAGCTGGCTTGGCCGAACAGGGCGAACGTATCGCCGCTTTGTTGGAAGTTGGAATTTTCAACCGTGAAACCGTTGAACGAACGATCCGCGTCGCCGCTCGTGCGCGAGTGGGAATAGAACGCGCCACCGGTGATTTTCCCGCTGACGTAACGAATCTCCTCGTTAAACGCTTTCTGGAGTTGCGTCACGGCCGAGTCGAAATTCGCGCCGCCGAAAACGATCAGGCGGTTGGAGTAGGGCGACATGTTCCAATCCGTGAAACTCGTGGTCGAGGTGATCGTGGCGTCGGACCAATGCCGCGTGACACCGAACGAGACCGCGGTGAAATCGATATCGGTGACGCCCTCTTTGCCCCGTGAGACATCGAAGTAGGGTCCGCCGAGCGGAACGAGCGCGTCGGCACCGTCACGACTGCGCTGGGCGAGCACGTGCAGCGACAATTCCAAGTCCTTTTGTGGACGGAAACGCAGCCCGATCCGTCCGAAGGTCGCCTTCTTGTCGTCGACGGTTTGATTGAGCTGGGTATTGTAAATATAACCCTCGCGCTGGCTCATGCCAACAGTGGCGGAGAGATCCCATTGTTCCGTGTGGGCGGTCTGCGCGGTGGCACTGGCTGAAATCTCGCGATAATTCCCCGCACTGAAACTCACGTGGCCGTTCGATTTTTCGCTGGCCGGGGCGGAGGAAAATTGAATGACGCCCGCATCGCCGGCCCGGCCAAAGAGGGCCGCCGCCTGCGGTCCGCGATAGATCGTCACCTGGCTGAAATCGTAAAGTTCGCTCGGGAACGTAAACGCCGTGGCGAGCGGAATATCGTCCAGGTAAACCGGAGCCGAGGCGTCGCTGAAAAACGGCGTATTGCCGAGGCCACGCAACGTCACGGTTTGACCGAACCCGCGCGCGCCGGCGTCGTTGATGGAAAATCCGGGCGTCTCACGCGCCAGATCAGAGAACGCCTCGGGCGAGGTGGTGCCGGGCTCGACCGTGAGCACGGTCGGGCGGTTGTTGCCCACCTGTTGGTCGTTGACCGTCAAGTCAGGCAACCGGACGGTGTCGTCAGCGGCGGTCGCAAGCACCGCGCCGGTCAATGGCAGTAACAAAAATAGCAGAGAGGGTTTGATTCGAGACATCTGCCAGCGATGAACGGTTGTCCCGCTAAATGTAAGCTAAAAATTTTATCCGTTCGTTTGAAGGAAACACATT
>JAYVMJ010000106.1:0-9887 GCA_043759025.1 Verrucomicrobiota bacterium
CTTTCGGAATGGTGTGACCCAGCAGGTCGCGGCCAAGGATCGGGTAGTATCGTCGGATACGAGCAGCAGTTGATCAATTTGCCAGGGGAGCGGCGCCCGTCCGGGCTGTGTGTTGGCGTCGTCTTGGGATGTCGCCGGAAACGGACGGGCGCCTGTTTTTTCCAGTAAATTTCCCGCGGAAAAGACCGATTTGATCAAGTGCCATGCCCCTCTCGACCCTAACGAAATTCGTCCTACCCCGTTCGTCCCAAAATTTCGCCGCCGGCTTGACCCACGATGTTACTTGGGATCGTCCTCTTTTTCGCCCGCCTTCCCTTCAGAATCCACGTGTGATGTTTGATCCCTTGCCCTTCACGGCGAATCGCCTCAGCTCTGCCCGCCGTCAGGGCGTCAAGTCCTGATCGTACCGGCCAGCTTCGTCGCGCCAGGAACGCGCTGACTATTTTCTACTAAAAGCGACCGCCCTTTGGACTGCCATGGCAAGTTCATCGGAGGTAAACGGCTTGTTGAGCAGCTCGACATTGCGCAGCTGATCAAGGGTCTGAGCCGAGACTTTCGTGAAGTATCCGGACATCAGGATCGCGCGCAGGTCGGGATTAATCTTGTGCACCGCCTCAATTAAATTGGTGCCGGTCAATCCAGGCATGGTCTGATCGGTCACGAGCACGTCACAAGCCTGCGGGTCGGCGCGGATCGCCTCCAGACAAGGTAACGCCGAATCGAAGGTGGTGACCTTGTAACCGATACGCTCCAGCGCGATCGAGGCAAATTTCCCAACGACTTCCTCGTCATCAACGAGGAAGATTTTATCGCCCTGCCCTTGCGGTACCGAAAAGGGCTGCTGACTGTGGGTTTCCGCCGTATTGTCAGCCTCGGGCAGATAAATGCGAAACGTCGTACCCTCGCCCACCTTGCTGTCGACGTCGATGCCGCCCTGATGGCTCCGCACGATCCCGTGCACCACCGACAAGCCGAGCCCGGTGCCCTGACCGGGCTTTTTCGTCGTGAAGAAAGGATCAAAAATCCGCTTGAGCGTTGGTTCGTCGATGCCGTGCCCGACGTCGCTGACACACAGGCAGACGTATTTTCCGGGCGCAATGCCGCCCAGCGCACTCGCATGCGCGGGGTCGAGTATCGCGCGGGAAAGCGTAAACCTCAACACGCCTCCGTGATCGCCCATCGCTTGCGCGCCGTTGGAACCGAGATTCAACAAGACTTGGTGAAGTTGCGTACTGTCCGCCATGACCCGCGGACATTCCTCCACCACTTCCGACTGGATCTGGATGGTCGAAGGCAGCGTCGCACGCAGGAATCGCCGCGCCTCCGCCACCAGCAATGCCATGTCCACGGGCATTCTTTCGGGTATTTCCTGCTGCCGGCTGAAGGTGAGGATCTGTTCGACCAGTTCCCTCGCCCGCATACTGGCCTGCCTCGCCTCGGAAAGGTAACCGCGCACCTGATGGTCTTCCGGCAAAACGTCAGCGGCAAGATCGTGATAACCCATGATGCCCGTCAACAGATTGTTGAAATCGTGGGCGATCCCGCCGGCGAGCGTGCCGAGTGTTTCCATTTTCTGCGCCTGGAACAGCTGCGTTTCCAACTGACGCCGGCCTTCTTCCGCCTCGTGGCGCGAAGTGATATCCTGAAACGCGCCGTAAAGCCGCACCCGGCGCCCACCATGATCTTCGGCGCGGCCCAGAGTTCTCACCCAAATCCGACGACCCGTGTAGGTGATTAACGGCAATTCCAAGTCGTAAGGTTCGCCCTCCGTCAAACAACGATGGAACGCGGATTGCAGGACAGGACGAGTTTCCGGCGCATAGAACTGCATGGCGGCTTCAGCCTGCGGCACATAGTCGCCTGGCACCTCGTGAATGACCCGCACGCTGTCCGACCAATAGAGATTTTTATCGCGCAAATCGTACTCCCATCCGCCGATCATCGCCAACCGTCCCACGTGGTCGGCCAATTCCTGATTGCGACGCAGCGTCTGCTCCAATTCCTTCCGTTCCGTGATGTCGCTGAAGGTGCCAACCATGCGTTGTGGCAATCCCGCGGCATCCCACGCGACAACCTTGCCGCGCCCCAGCACCCATTTCCACTCACCTGATTTGGTCCGCATCCGGTGTTCCGCCGAATAAAGTGCAGTCTGACCTGCGAGATGCGCCTCCCGCGCCGCCATCGCGGCCGACAAATCGTCGAGGTGAACCAGCACCATCCAGCCACGATCATCGTGCGGCAGTTCCTCCAGCGGATAACCCAGAATTTCCGCGTAACGTTCGTCGAAGAAGATACTGCCGCTCGTCACATTCCAGTCCCACACGCCATCGTTTGTCCCGGTCAACGCGAGCTGCCAGCGTTCCTCCGCGAGGCGCAGGGCTTCCTGCATTTCCTTTTCCGACGTGACATCGCGATCCATGCCGACTGCGCGAACGAGCCGCCCGGCCGCATCGCGCCGCAGATAACCGTGATCCTCGATGTGCCGCACGACGCCATCGGGACGAACAATGCGAAACTCGTTGTTGAATTCATCGCCGGAATCCGCGGCCGCCTGGATGTTCGACTCCGCTTTCTCTCGATCTTCCGGATGAATTAACGCGGTCCACGCCGCATAGGTGCCGGCAAAATCCTCCGGTCGGACGCCGTAGATCTCACATTGGCGCGCATCCCAATAAATCTTCCCGCTGACCGGGTCCATGTCCCATACGCCATAACCCGACGCACGCAACGCCAGCTGGAGCCGTTCCGTGTAGGCATGGAGTTGTTCGCGTTGTTCGTGCTCCTGCGTAATATCGCGGTTCAGACCCACGACGCGCAACGGCCGTCCACTTTCGTCCCGCTGCAAATAGCCCTGCGCCTCGAGGTAGCGCTGCAGGCCGTCGGACGCGCGCAGGATGCGGAATTCGATATGGTAACTCGCCGCTTCCCGCGAAATCAGCTCGGTAAATTTCCGCTCGGATAAATGCAGATCGTCCGGATGCACCCAGCGCCGCCAACTGTCGCGCGTGCCGTCGAATTGATCGCGATTGAGGCCGTAGATCTCGAACATGCGTGCGTCCCACGTCATGTGGCCCGATTGCACGTCCACTTCCCAAACGCCGAAACCGGAGAAGTGGAGGGCAAGTTGCAAGCGCTCCGTCAGGCCCTGAAGTTGCTGCTGGGATTCGCGGTACTGTGTGATGTCTGTCTGAACCGAAATATAATTCACGATCGCGCCGGCCTCGTTGCGCACCGGTTCGATGTCGAGAATCTGCCAGTAAGGCCGGCCGTCCTTCGCGTAGTTGAGAATCTCCTCGTAGCAGGACTGGCCCTGCCGGATCGATTCGGAAAACCGCCGGGCCGTCGCGGAATTCGTTTCCGGTCCACGCAAAAATTGTCCGGGCCGCCGGCCGACGACTTCCTCGAGTTTGTAACCCGACATGTGCTCCCAAGCCTTGTTGACCCACTCGATCTTTCCCTGCGCATCCGCGATGATCACGCCGCTGGTCGTGTGGCTGGCGACCAATGAAAGTTGGGCGTTAATCCTCACCGCCGCGTGCAAACTGAGGTTCGCCTCCTCGAGTTCATTGGTGCGCGTCGCCACCTGGTGTTGCAATCCCGCCGCCTGCTCGTGCAGCCGCGCCAGCAAACGACCCTGCTCATCTTCCGCCTGTTCCCTCGCTTCCTCCAACCGTCCGGCAATGCGTGCCGCCCAGAGCGTGATCAGCGTACCCGCGAGCATGTAGATTACCGTGAAAACCGCCAGGCCCTCGCGTTCACCGAGCTCGATGAAATGCAGATAATAAAGGCGCAGGAGTCCGAGAACCGGAGGAAGCAACAGGACCACTGCAATCATGCGCCGCGCAAATATCCCAACCACGCTGTTCGACGTGAAGACGCGCATGAAATCGTCCTCGGGCCGCAGTGAAAGGATGCCGACACCGAGCAGCAAATGAGCGACCGCCGGTTGCAGGCCCATGCGAATTTGCTCGTCGAGGCTGAGCAACATTTGTGAGCCGAACAAAAAGGCCAGCAACGAAAGCAACGCCACGACCAGTTCACCAATCCCGAGCCAAGCGGACCACGCCGCGCGACGACGCCTCGCGGATTCGCTGGAGGTGAGCAGCGCCAAGCTGCCAAGAATAAACGCCACCGCCGTGCCGATCGCCATGGCTTTCGGCAAGCCCGACCAATTCCCGCCGAAGGCCGAACCTCCATCGGCGGCCCAAAGATGGGCCGAACCCTGGACACCGCTGAGCACCGCGACCACCACCACCATCGCCGCCAGCATGCGACCCGATGAGCGCAAGGACGGAATTCTCCGGCCGTAACAAAACAGAGCCGCGCCCAGGAAAATAAAGCAAACCGAACCGACAGCGTTGCCTCCCATAACCCCGCCCGCGACGCCGGCAAAAAAGCTCAGACCAATCAGCACGACCGTTGCGCCGCAAACGACGGCAAAATTACGCAGGAGAGGTGCGGCGAAATTTCTGATCATGAAACTGCCTTACGATTGTGTGCTTCTGCAACGAACACCAGCATTTCCATCGGCCATTGCGGACAATGGCCATGGATGTAGTGGCATGGCCTTCGGTTATCAAGCCCGCGCAAAAAAAAGCCGGCGCCCTTCCGGGTCACCGGCGAAAAGAGGGCGACAATCGGTTCGATCGGGAATTAACGGTTGAGCAATTTAAGGACGCTTTCCGGAGCTTGATTCGCCTGGGCCAGCATCGCAGTACCAGACTGCACGAGAATGTTGTACTTGGCCAGCTGGGTCGATTCCTGAGCGACGTCGACGTCGCGGATGCGTGAAATCGTGGAGGTGAGATTTTCTCCTTCGGTCTGGAGGGTCGCAGCGGTGAGCGTCAAACGCGATTGCACCCCGCCAAAGGTCGCGCGCTCCGTCGCCAATTGTTGCACGGTGTCGGACACGGCAGACAACGCATTGGCGTCATCAGACTTCAGGGTGTAGTTTCCACTGGAGTCCTGCTGAATGAGACTGAGCATGGCCCCGGCGCGGAGATTGGACGTGGGGATGGTGAGCGTCTGGCCCGCCGATTGCCCAATGCTGATCGTGACGCCGGTTGAGGAACCAAAAAGTTCAGTGCCGTTGAACGAACCACTCGGGGACGCGACGCCCGCCGTTCCGCCGATTTCAGTCGTGGCTCCGCCGATGGTGGTCCGGAGCTGGTCTTGCAGCGAGGTAAATTCCTTTTGGTAAACCGCGACGTCCGACGGGCTCTTGGTAATGTCCTTCGAAAGCGAGGTCAATTCGCTCATGCGGGAAAGCACCTTGTTCATGCCGGCCATGAAATCGTCGCTCGTCTGCAAATAGGAAACGGCGTTCTGCACGTTGGTGAGAGCGGCGTTGACGCGCAGATTCTGGGCGTCGAGTTTGGAGGACACGGCCAGTCCGGCGGAGTCGTCGGCGGGATTGACGATTTTCGATCCGGAGGAAAGACGGTTAAGCGATCGGCCGAGCAGGGTCTGGCTTTGGTCCAGGTTGCGGGCGGCGAGCAGCGCTTGAAGATTCGTGTTGATGGAGTTCATGGGCGGAAAATTTTTGTGCGGTTGGGAACAGGTGGATCGGACCTCACGTCCGGGTGGTGGGTTTCAGGCTGTCGGCGGCGGGTGGAGGATTGGCGAGACCACCGGTACTATCCTTGTTGCGGGACAGCTTGAGCAGCTTGAGCGTGGGCAGCGACGCGGGATTCATCGCCGCGGCCTGATTTGATGCACCGATGTCATTCAGCACTTCCTTGCGGAAAATCGGGATCTCCCGGGGCGCATCGATGCCGATTTTGACGACGTCTCCCTCGATGCGGGTGATCCGGATTTCGATATTTCCACCGATGACGATGGACTCGTTTACTTTGCGGGAAAGAACTAACATGGCGACCTCCTTGTCTTAAGTGTTAATGGGAAGAAACACGCTCGCCCTGTGAATTCTCGACGAGAGAATGATGGGCGCTATAGCGTGAATAGTTCGAGATAACGAGCTGATACCCGACGCGGGTGCGGCGGTTGATGACGATGGGGCCAACCAAATTGACGGTAGCCTCAAGCGGAGTTTGCCGTTTCAGCGTCACGATGTTCAAGATCATCGCTTCCGCGGGATTATTCAAGTCCAACGTCAGCGCATGGCTCTCAAACAATTCGGGTTCGTAATCTGTGATCAGGCCGCCCGGTTCGATGACGACGAAGTGCAGCGAATCACTCGGACTGATCAGTTTCAGCCACAAAAACGGCAGGTGGTCGGTCTGGTAGAGCAACTCGGCTTGCTTGTATTGCTCAAAGCCGATCAGGCCGTTGGGCAGGGTGAACGAATTGGATGAAGGGGCATCCAAATCGGTAGGATAGAGTTCAGGCGTGACTTTCATGGATGGAGGACGGAAGGAATTATTTGATATAGTCGAGCAGCGACAGGTGCATGATGTTGGCTGCGGACTGCAGCGCGGCTTGGTAGGCCGTTTGGGTTTGGTTCAATTTCACGATGGTCGCGGGCAAATCGGCGCTCGTTTCCGACGAGATCAGCTGATCGACGCTCGTCGAGCGATCCGCCTGCTGGGCCTGACTGGCTTCGATCCGGGTCTGGACGCCGCCGTTGTCCGCGAGGGCACCAACGAGCAAGTCTTCGCTACTCGTGAGACCGCCTTGGGCCGTGCTGACCGCCGCCGTGGCGCCACTGTTGAGGGCGTTGCGCAGGGCGACCAAATTATTGATGAAAGTCGCCAGTCCCGCATTCGTGGTGGCGTTCGTTGAAGGGGTAACGCTGGCGGCTTCGGAAAGCGGAATCGCCGCCCGGGTGGTATTCCCGGCATAACTCGCCACGGTAATCTGGCCGCTGGCGTCACGCATGACGGTGACAGCGGGCGCATCGACCGCAGTTCCCGCATAAATATAGTTTCCGTTGAAACGGGTGTTGGCCGACTGCAACGCCTGCTCGATCAACTGGTCGGTCTCGGTCGCGTAAGCCTTCATTGCGTCCGGCCCGAGCACACCGGCACCGAGGGTGCCAAGTTCACCGGCACGGTCGGAAATTTTCTTGATGCCTTGCAATCCCGAAAAGGAAGCCTGGGCGATTTCCAACGCCTTCGCGGTGTTGGTGGTGTATTGGGTAATGCGGCGCTGCTCGGTTTCCAAGTTGAGCACACGTCCAACGGCGGCCGGATCGTCCTCGGGTTGGCTGATGCGCTGACCCGTGGCGACCTGATTCTGCAGTTTGCTCTGCTGGCTGCTGAGCAATTGAATCTGACGAACGATTGTATCCGAAACTGTACGGGTGGCGACACGCATGGTGATAAGGGATTAAAGTCAGGCACCGAGGTGGTTGACGACGGTGTCCAGAAGGCTGTCGATGGTGTTGAATACCCGGGAGGAGGCTTGGAACGCCCGTTGATACTTCAAAAGGTTGGCCGTCTCTTCGTCGAGCGAGACGCCGCTCACCCCGTCGCGCTGGGAACGGACGAGCTGTTCGATGCTGCTTTGATCGGTCGCCCGCGCCGTCGCACCCGCCACGGCCTGACCGAGATTGCTGACCGCAGTGGACAAAAAACCGCCGAACGTTCCGTCAATGGCGTCACCGCCCGAGACGGAAAATTTCTGGGTCGCGAGCTGGGCGATCGCCAGCGCAACCGTGTTGTCCCCCGCCGCGCCGCCATCACTGGCTTTAAGGGTCGCGGTGGTGACGCTCGGATCCATCGCGAGGGTCGCCGCCGTCGTGCCGGACGCAGTGAAAAAATCGCCGGTCGTGCCGGAAGGATTGTACGCGGCGTTGACCGACGTCACCAGTTGCTTGGCCAGCTGGTCGAGGTTGTCGCGGATGGTTTTCACCCCGCCATCGCGCGCGGACAAATATCCCTGAATGGAGCCCGACGTGAGCGCGAGCGCAGTCGCCGGACTGCCCGCGGTAATCTGCGTTCCAGTGAAGGCCACCGTTCCCTGTACGTTGGAACCGTCCACAAGAACCACGTCAGCACCGCCGCTATCTTTCGCAAAAAGCTGCATCTTTCCAGCCGCGTCCGTACGCGACTCAACCGGCAATTGCGCGGACAACTGCGCGATGTCCGCTTGCCGCTGGTCACGCAAATCGACGGCCGATCCAGGGTTGTTGATTTCGAGCCGTGAAATCTGTCCGTTCAAATCGGCGATCGTCTGCATGAGACGATTAACGCTGGTAACGTCGCTGTTTACTTGCGAATCCAAATCGCTGCTGACTTGCGTGAGCCGCTGGTTGGCGAGCCGGATGCGGTCGGTGAGAATGCTGGTTTTCTGCAACAGCGTCTGCCGCTGGCCCGGATCGGTTGGGGCGGCGGCGAAACTTTGGAAGGAATTAAAAAGGTCGTCGACCGCTGCCGCGACGCCGTTGTCGCTTGTGCTGCTGGCACCGCTGGAATTCTGCGTACCGCTGATGTTCTGGCCCAACGCGGCTTCGCCACGCTGGTAGGATTGTTGCTGCGCGTTGTAATACGACGTCAACGACGCTTCCCGGTTGACTTGCTGGTCGAGCAGGCTGTCGCGCATTTGCTGGATGGAAAGCGCGGTGACGCCCATGCTTTCGGGACCCTGCGGCGTCATGATCGTGCCGATCGAGCCGATCAATACGCGCTGGCGGGCGTAATCGGGATTATTGACGTTTGCCAGATTCTTACCCGCGATTTCGACCGCGCGGCTCTGGGCGCTGAGCGCGCTTACCGCTGAATTAAGACTGCTGAAAAGTCCGGACATGGCGGGTAAGGGTGGAAGGGGTTAACCGGCGATGCGAATCGTCGAGGTCGGTGCGCCAACGCCGATGGATACCCGTCCGGCTTGCGAATAAGTCTTGGTGAAGGCCTGCGGGCGCAACTGCTGGAGGGCGTCCTGATGCACTTCGACGGCGCACGCGAGCAAGGTGTGATTGTGCCGGCTGGTGCGGCGTACGCGATGAAGCAGGTGATTGATCTCGCCAATCAACGCCTCGATCAAAGGGCGCGCCACATTGTCGATCAGTGGCAGCAACGAACGCAACGTGGCGCTCGGCGGCTGGGCGTGAATCGCGGCAAAATCCGTGACGATGCTTTCGCGCTGACGGCGGCATTGTTCGAGCGTGCGGACCTGTTGCTCAATCGCACCGGAAAGGTGCAGGACTTCGGTGGCTTCGCGATTGAACAGGCATTTCTGCTGTTCGGCAAACAGTGCGAGTAAACCGCCGTACTCGGCGAGTTCGTTACGCAGGCATTCGGCGATATTCTGCCACGTGGGATTAAGTGAATCTGTCGGGCTCATGGTTCCTTGGCCTCTGGTTGGGCGGCGCTTTCAACGGCACCGCGGGGAGTAAGTTGTTTTGCGATCATGGGCGCTATGCCCATGCCGCGACCTTGGGAAAGTTTGTCGGCCAGCGTGTCTGTCAACATGTAGCTGTAAACACCACCGCCGCCGCCGCCGCTTTTGTCACCGCCGCCCATCATCGAACCCACGCTGTCCTGCAAAAATTGCCGGAGGAGGATGGCTTCAAATTGGCTTGCAACCGCCGTCCGCTGATCGGCGGGACTGAGGTTGCCACGCTTCAACGCGGCCAGATCGAGGACCGGCGTGGGATGCGAGGAGGAACTGACGGGCGGTACCTGCATGTCAGTTGATGATCAGCTCGGCCTGAATGGCGCCGGCGCGTTTGAGGGTTTGGAAAATCGCCATCATATCGCGGGTGGACACCCCGAGCGCATTGAGCGCGGCCGCGAGGCGCTCGATGGTCGGCGGCTCGTTGATGACGGTGAAACCGCCTTTCTGCTCGTTCACGCTGGTTTGCGTGCTCGGGACTGTCTGCGTCGTGCCACCGGAGCTGAAGGCATTGGGCTGCGATACGCCGATAGTGGAGGTCACGGTAATTGTGAGCGATCCGCTCGCGATCGCCACGTGGGACAACCGGACGG
>JAYVMJ010000107.1:0-4627 GCA_043759025.1 Verrucomicrobiota bacterium
GAGTAGAACGCGTTGATGTTGGCGAGCGCCTCGACCATGTTGACGGAATCGTCCATCACAATGACGCCGCCGGAGCCGCCCATCGTGCCGATCAGGCCGAGCGAATCGAAGTCCAGCGGGACGTCCTCGACGCCCCAGTCGTAGTCCACCATCTCCGCCCCGACCTTACGCCGGCCCTTGAACCGCTCGCCGAAGCGCAAAATCTTCGCGGACGAGCCGCCGGGGATGACGGCCTTGAACTTCCGGCCGGGCAGCGGGCCGCCGCAGACCTCGTTGAGCAACTGGCCCAGCGTGATCCGGCCGGTCTCGAATTCGTAATAGCCGGGCTTTTGCACGTGACCCGAAACGCAAAAAATACGCGTGCCGGTATTGTTGGGCGTGCCGATCTTGGCGTAAGCCTCGCCGCCCATGTCCACGATGTGCTTCACGTGGCAAAGGGTTTCGACGTTATTGACGATCGTCGGGCACTGATAGAGACCGAGCACCGCGGGGAAATACGGCGGCTTGATGCGCGGGTTGGCGCGCTTGCCTTCGAGCGACTCGATCAAGCCGGTTTCCTCGCCGCAAATGTAGGCCCCGGCGCCGCGATGAATGTAGATTTCGCAACTGTAGTTGCTGCCAAGCACGTTCGGTCCACACAAATTTGCCGCGCGGGCTTCCGCGATGGCTTTCTCCAAAATCCGCGCTCCATGCGGAAATTCGCCGCGAATGTAGATGTAGGCCTGCTTCACGTTGTTCGCGAAACAGGAGATCATCGTGCCCTCGATCAGCTGGTGCGGATCCTGGTGCATGATGTAACGATCCTTGAACGTACCGGGCTCGGATTCGTCCGCGTTAACGATCAGGTAAATCGGTTTGCCGCTCTTGCGATCGACGAGCGACCACTTCACGCCGCACGGGAATCCCGCGCCGCCGCGGCCGCGAATGCCGGACTTCTTCACCTCGTCCATCAACTCCTGCGGCGCGCGGGCAAAGGCACGCTTCATGACCTCGTAGCCGCCATTTTTTTGGTAGCACTGCAGGTCATTGGTATAGCCGGGCTCATCAATGTGAGCGAAAATCAGGCGGCGTTGAGCGGGAGCGGGCATGGAAAAATTCAGTTGGATTCGTCGGAATAATATTCAATCCCGCCGGTCCAGCGGGAGACGAAATTGTACACAGTGGCGAGGAGAACGCCGAACACGAAACCGGCCAGCGCGTAAATCAACGGCATGAACACCGCGCCCGCGCCGAAGAACAGCCACGGAATTCCGAGCAGCGACGGCTCTTTCGTCGCCCAGACCCCGCCCGCAAACAGGATGAAGGGAACCATGATCAAGCCGGCCACCCCGAGGATAAACCCGAAGATGATGCCAAAGCGCATCGGCGCGATTTGCTTGAGGCGGAGTTTTTTCATCAGGTCGCACGTTGCTGCGCCGCCGCTTTGATTTGTTCGCTGAGGGCCGTCGCCTTGGCGGGATCGACGCGCTCATGCAGATCGTCGTCGATCAGGACCACCGGGCCCGTGCCGCAGCTCGCGAGGCATTCCACGAAATCGATCGTAACTTCGCCATCCGGGGAAATTTCACCGGTGTGGCAGTTAAATTCCTTCTGAAACTGGTCGCACACCTTGTATCCGCCGGTGAGCGCGCAGGAGAGCGTACGGCAAACCTTGATGTGGCGGCGGCCGATGGGCTTTTGCCGGAACATCGGATAAAACGTGACGACCTCGTACACGTTGATCGGCTGCAGCTCGAGTTTTTGCGCGATCCACTCGATGGCTTCCGACGAGATCCAACCAACGTCCTCCTGAATGAGATGCAACAGTGGCAGCGTGGCGCTGCGCTTCACCGGATAATGGGTGATGACCTCGTCGATCTGTTTGAAGGTTTCGGGTTTGAGATTCATCGAACGGCAAAAAGGGAGGGATTGCCCACGGAACACACGGAAAACACGGAAAATCGGTTCCTGGTGGTTTTCATTTCGGTGTATTCCGTGTGTTCCGTGGGCAAAAAATCAGCGGTCGCACTCGCCCATGACGAAGTCGAGCGAGCCGAGAATGGAAACGACATCGGACACCATGTTGCCGACGCAGAGTTTGGGAAGAATGGAAAGGTTGCAGAACGAGGGGCTGCGGATCTTCAGGCGCCACGGCACTCCGCCGCCTTTGCTCACGATATAAAATCCAAGCACGCCCTTGGGATTTTCCGCTTCGAAATAAACTTCGCCGGCCGGCATCTGCGGGCCCTCGGTCACGATCATGAAGTTGTTAATCAACTCCTCCATCGACGTGAGAATCTTGTCCTTCGGCGGAGCGAAAATCTTGCGCGCATCCTTCGCATACCAGTCGCCGCCCGGGAAATTTTTGATCACCTGACGGATGATGCGCACAGACTGCTTCATCTCCTCGCCGCGGCACAAATAGCGGTCGTAACAATCGCCCTTCGAACCAACCGGCACATCGAACTCGTACTGCTCATAGCCGCTGTACGGGCGATCCTTGCGCAGGTCGGTCGTCACGCCGGAGCCGCGTAGATTTGGTCCGGTCAAGCCATACGAAATGGCGTCGGCTCTGGAAATGATCCCCACGTCGACCGTGCGATCGAGGAAGATCTTATTCCTCGTCAGCATGCCGAGAATCTCGTCGAGAATCGGCAGAAATTGATCGCAGAACGCCTCGACTTTCTTCGTCCAGCCTTCGGGCACGTCGCGGGAAAGTCCGCCGATGCGCGCGTAGCTTGTGGTGAACCGCGCCCCCGTCAGTTCCTCGAAAAGCGTGTAGAGTTTTTCGCGCTCCTCGAAGCAATACATGAACACCGACCACGCGCCAACATCGATGCCGAATGCGCCGAGGCCCATCAAGTGGGCGGAGACGCGCGCCATTTCCGCCGTGAGCACGCGGATCGCCTGGCAGCGGGGCGGAACTTGCAAATTGGCGAGACGCTCGACCGCGATGGCGTAGGCCATGTTATTCGCGAGCGGCGCAAGATAATCCAACCGGTCCGTGTACGGCACGAACTGGTTGTACGTCATGTTCTCCGCAATCTTTTCGTCGCCGCGGTGAAGGTAACCCAGCACCGGGTCGGCCTTGGTCACGACTTCGCCATCGAGTTCGAACTGGATGCGCAGCACGCCGTGCGTGGACGGGTGCGACGGCCCCATCGAGAGCGACATTTTCTCGGGCTCGAATTCCTTCGGCATCGCTGCCGCTTTTGCAGCGGCATCAGGAAATGAAAAATCGGTGGCCATCGAAGTTATTCAGGTTTTTCGCGCTGCTCGTTCCAAGCTTCGTCTTTCGCGCGGGGCTCGGCTTCGCTCATCGGTTCGCCCGGTGTCGCCACAAACGGGCCGCCCGCCATCGGGGCGGAGATCAAGCCGGTTTTCGTCTCGGCGGTGATTTCCGGATCGTGGAAATCCGCGGGCAAGCCGGCGAGCGGGAAATCCTTGCGCAGCGGATGATACGGATAACCGTCCCACATCAGGATGCGGCGCAGGTCGGGGTGGCCGGTGAAAACAATTCCGAACATGTCGAACGCCTCGCGTTCGTGCCAGTCGGCACCGGCCCACAGAATGGTCGATGTGGGCATCGCCGGTTCCGCATCGTTCGCGCAATCCGCCGCGAGCCGCAGATAATCGTGCTTCGTGCTCGAATAGAGCTGCCACACGACGGTGAAGCGCGGCGATTTTTCGGCGCTCCAGTCGACCGCCGTCAGATCCATCAGGAAATCGTAGGCGTGTTCGTCGCGCAAAAACTGCAGGGCGGCGACCACTTCGCCCGCGGGGAGATTGAAGGCCGGACAATCGAGGCTCGGTCGGGCGCTGGCCGAGGGAAATTTCTGGCTTACGGCAGTCGGGAGATCGACGTCGGTCGTGGTCATGCGCGGCAACGGTGCGTTAAGCGCTGAGCAGTTTGGAGGCCGAACGCTCGCGTTTGACCTTGGCTTGTAGCTTCATGAGCGCGTCCAAAAGTGCTTCCGGACGCGGCGGGCACCCGCTGACATACACATCAACCGGAACAATGCGGTCCACACCCTGTAAAGTCGCGTAACTGCGATACATGCCGCCCGAGGAAGCGCAGGCACCCATCGCGATCACCCATTTCGGCGAGGACATCTGATCATAAATCCGGCGGACGGCGGTCGCCATTTTATAGGTAACCGTCCCGGCCACGATCATGCAGTCCGATTGCCGCGGGGAAAACCGCATGACCTCGGCGCCGAAGCGGGCGATATCGAAGCGGCTGGAGGCGGTCGCCATCAATTCGATCGCGCAACAAGCCAGACCCATCGGCATTGGCCACATGGAGTTGTTGCGCACCCAGTTGATTGCGGCATCTGCCGTGGTGACCACGACATCGCCCTCAATCTTGCTGTTATAGGCTAGCTCGGAATTAGCGGTGACCATTGAAAATGAAAATTAAGTCACCGTACCACCGCCGATGACCCATGCAAGGAGGTTTTCCTGCCAAAGCAGGTCTTAGTAGCTCAACGAAAGACCGCTAGGAATTTCCGTTGACCGAGGCAGGGAGTTTTAACTTAACTCCGCCCTTAGGCCCGTCACGGAGAGGTGGCAGAGTGGTCGAATGCGCGCGCTTGGAAAGCGCGTGAACCGCAAGGTTCCGGGGGTTCGAATCCCTCCCTCTCCGCCA
>JAYVMJ010000108.1:0-3850 GCA_043759025.1 Verrucomicrobiota bacterium
GGCTACGGCCTGCCCCAGTTGGTCTGCCATGACTTTTGGGCCACGGAGGCCGCGTTGAGTTTCGGCGTGCTCGCGCACAATCTGATCGTGCGCTTCGAGCGCAAGCTCCGGCTGGCTCGAAGCGGTGACCCTCGGCAGCCTGCGCTACTGGCTGTTCGTGACCGCCGGCGTCATCAGCGCACCGCAGGGACAACTGACCATCAAACTCGCCGTCCCGCCACACGAACGCGCTTGGTGGCGCGGCCTATGGGAGCGCCTGCTCTCGCCCTTTCCCAACTGCAATGCAGTAGGAATCCGCCCCGCGCTCGCCTAGCAAACCACCGGGAAAATCACCTGAAAATATCGCTTCTACTGCATCGATACGTAAGAATTCATCCATTGATGAATCCGATTAGCATTCAAATCGCCGGTTCTTTCGTGGTTCCTCCCATCTATAAAAAAAGCGCACTTTTCGGCGCTACGTCGGTCCACACTTTGTGGGCCGCAAATCATTCTTCTCCCGGGGGCTTAACCTGCTGCCGACGCGCTTTTTAATTACGCGGGCCGCGCGGGCTTATGGCTTTCTCGATCCCGTCGCCTTGCTGGCGAAAATGCGCAATTTCGCGCAGCCGTCCGAGGTGGGCGAACCGATCGAATTGTTGCGTGCTGGAATGCTCTTCCACGCCCGCGGGCTGGTTAACACCAAGGCGATTCAAAATAACCTCGACTGGGTCTGGCCTTATTGGGTCGAGCGGCAGTTCAACCCGGCGGACGAGTCGTTCATCCCGCGCGCGTTTTCGTTCAGTCACATCAATCTCACGCATCGTAACTGGACTGCCGTTGGCCTGCCGGATGTGCCGTACTATCCCATCGTCGATCCGCGTGGGCTGGTGACGCCGTTGTTCGACGGGTGGTCGCTTGATTTCTGGTTTTTGCCCGACGATGCCCGGATTTTGGTTCCGTCGAAACTGCCGGCCTTTTCACAGGAGCTTTCCCTCGGTGAAAATCTCACCGTCCGTTCCGTCGCCGTCTGGCCAGAAGCGACGCTCGATACCGAAGTGCGGCTGTGTCTGGAGTCGGGCGAACCGAATTGCTGTATTACCGTGCGTGCGCCCCAAGGACGCAATGGGTCGGTCGTCGTCGCGCTGCGCCCCTACAATCCCGAGGGCGTGAGCTTCATCGACGACATTGCGCCCGGGTCGGACGAGTTGACCTGGCTGGTGAATGGGCACCATTCCGTCAGTTTCGATCGTGCGCCGACGCGGCAGATTCTTTCCACCTACAAGGACGGTGACGTCGCCCAGCGACTGCACGAGCCGTCCGGCGTGCGCGACGTAAACTGTCCCGTCGGCATGGCAACCGCGGCGGCGCTTTTCCCGGTCGGCGACGTGCGCAGCAGTCCGTTGGAATTGCGCATTCCGATCTACAATGAACTAAAACCAAAACAGCGTCCGACCTTTGCGACAACCCGGTCGTGGAGCGACGCGATGGCACCGATCGCGCGCCTCCGCGTCGGTAACCGGAAGGTGCAACAACTCTACGATCTCGCCGTGGCGAATGTGGTGCTGCACGCGCCCGGCGAAGTTTATCCCGGTCCTTACACGTACAAACGCTTTTGGTTTCGTGACGCGGCGTTTATCCTGAACGCGCTGATCACGCTCGGCGGCGTGGAACGCACGCGGCGGACGCTCGCGGAATTCGCGCCCCGTCAGCGTCACGACGGCTATTTTCTCTCGCAGGAGGGCGAATGGGATTCCAACGGCGAGGCGATTTGGATGTACCATCGTTTCGCGCTCCTCACCGGCGAGACATTGCCGCCGGAATGGCTCACGGCCGTGAAGAAGGGTGCGCTTTGGATTACGCGGAAACGCCTGCCAAAAAATTCCGGGCTGCCCGAGGCGGGATTACTGCCGGCGGGTTTCAGCGCAGAACATCTTGGGCCGAATGATTTTTATTATTGGGACGATTTCTGGGGCGTTGCCGGTTTGCGTTGCGCGGCGCTGTTGCTGGAAAAGGGCGATCGCGGACTTGCGGCGTCGTGCGATGCCGATGCGGATGATTTTCTGGCGGTGATCGAAAAATCATTTCCGGGTGGTCCGGAAAGGCGTTTCCCGGGAGCGATCCCAGCATCACCGAAACGGCGGATGGATTCGGGCGCGGTTGGCTCGCTCGTGGCGGATTATCCGTTGCAGATTTTCAAACCCGCCGACGAACGAATTCTCAAGACGGCCGATTATCTCGCGGCCCACAGCAGTTTTGCCGGCGGATTTTTTCAGCACATGATTCACTCGGGCATCAATGCCTATCTGACGCTGCATATCGCACAAATCCGCCTGCGCGCGGGTCAGGTGGAGCAGGCGTGGAAACTCATGGCGCGCGTGGCCGATTTCGCTTCGCCGACCGGTCAGTGGCCCGAGGCGATTCACCCCCGCACGCGTGGCGGTTGCATGGGCGACGGACAGCACATTTGGGCTGCGGCCGAGTGGGCATTGATGATCCGGAATTGTTTTGTGCGTGAGGAGGAGGACGGACTTGTCATCGGCTCGGGCGTGCCGGCGGAGTGGTGGCGGGAAAGTGGCGCCGAATTTGGCCCGACGCTGACGCCGTGGGGCCGGGTCACCGTTCGCATCACGGCAGCGAACGACGGCCCGAAGTTGACCATTCACGGCAATTGGCGCGGGGCTGCGCCGCGGCTCGACGTGCGGTTGCCGGGATTTGCGGTGAAGGAAAAAACAGCCGGCGAGCGCGCGGGTGCCGAGCAATTTCATCTCGTTTCCAATTTATGAAAATATGCATGATGACCAATACCTACCTGCCTCACGTGGGAGGAGTGGCCCGTTCGACGAGCACTTTCGCGGAGGAGTATCGCAAGTTACAACACAAGGTGCTCGTGGTGGCGCCCGAGTTCGAGGGCAAGCCGCTCTCGAAGCACGCGGCGGCGATCGTGGAGCGCGTTCCGGCGATTCAAAAATTCAACGGCAGCGATTTTTCCGTGCGGCTTCCGCTTGCGGCGGGATTGTCCGACCGGCTTGATGCCTTCAACGCCGACATCATCCACGCGCACCATCCGTTCCTGCTCGGCGACACGGCGCTGCGGATCGGGGCGAATAAGAACGTGCCGGTCGTTTTCACGCACCACACCCGTTATGAGGATTACACGCATTACGTTCCGTTCGACTCGCCGACGTTGAAGGAAATCGCGATCAATCTCTCGACGGAGTTCGCCAATCTTTGCGACGGTGTAATCGCGCCGAGCGAAAGCATTGCGAAATTGATCAAGAAGCGCGGCGTCAGGACGCCCATCGCAGTTGTGCCGACGGGAATCGATGTGGAATCGTTTGCCGTCGGCAACGGCGCGCGCTTCCGCAGGAAATACAAAGTTCCCGCGTCCGCGTTTGTCGTCGGCCAGGTGGGCCGGCTGGCGCCGGAAAAAAATCTTGGTTATCTCACGCAGGCGGTCGCGCTGTTTCTCAAAACATCGCCGAACGCGCGGTTTCTCGTGGTGGGCGGTGGACCGTCCGAAGACGAAATGAAAAAGATCTGCGCGGACCAGGGTGTCGCTGATCAACTTATTCTGGCCGGGAAACATACCGGGCGTGCCTTGCGCGATGCGTACTGCGCCATGGACGTTTTCGCCTTTGCGTCGTTCAGTGAAACGCAGGGCATGGTGCTCGCTGAAGCCATGGCGGCCGGCCTGCCGGCGGTTGCGCTCGATGCGTCGGGTGTGCGCGAAGTCGTGCGCCACGGTAAAAATGGATTTCTTCTCCCGGCGCGCACGCCGGCGAAAGTATTTGCCCGTCATCTCGGCCGGTTGCAGTCCGAACCAGTGTTGCGAAAGAAATTCGTGCGCGCTGCGCGGAGCACGGCCGAC
>JAYVMJ010000109.1:0-2426 GCA_043759025.1 Verrucomicrobiota bacterium
TGGGGCGCGGGTCGAATCTCATTATTCCCGATCATGGCGTGGACGGGCTTGTCATCAGTTTCGCGCAGGAAAGCTGGCAGAAGTTCGAACCGCAAGCGGACGGACGCGTCTGGGCGGCGGCCGGCTTAAGGTTGAAAAATCTCTGCGGGCTCGCGACGAAAACCGGGTTGAAAGGATTTGAATTTCTCGAAGGTATTCCGGGTTCCGTCGGCGGGGCCTTGCGAATGAACGCCGGCGCGATGGGCGGATGGATGTTCGATGTGGTGGACGAGGTGCACCTCATGTCGATGGAGGGCGACGTGCGCGTAATGAAAAAAACCGAGATGCACGTCGACTACCGGCATTGCGCGGAGTTGCAGGACGCGATCGCGCTCGGGGCGTATTTGAAACCGGCGGCCAACGCCGATTCGACCGACATCCGGCGGCAGATCGACACGTACCAAAAGAAGCGGGTCGAATCCCAGCCGCGCGAACCGAGCGCGGGCTGCATTTTCAAAAACCCCGGCGGCACTTCCGCCGGCCGGTTGATTGACGAACTCGGTCTGAAAGGCGAACGCGTGGGCGATGCAGAGGTTTCGCCGGTGCACGCTAATTTCATCGTGAACCGTGGCCACGCGACGAGCGCGGATATCATTGGCTTGGTGAAAAAGATCCGCGCCCGCGTGAAGAGCGCGCGTGGCATCGATCTCGAACCGGAAGTGTTGCTTTACGGACAGGAATGGAGGGACGTTTTATGAATTATCCAGTAATCGCGGTGTTGGCAGGCGGTACTTCGGCCGAGCGAGACGTTTCGCTGGGCTCCGGCCGTGCCGTGGCCTTGGCCATGGCTTATTCCTATCCCGCGCAATTGGTGATGGTAGATGCCGATCGTCTGCCGGCCGAACTCGATCCGGCGCGCCACATTGTTTGTTCGACGATGCATGGCGTTTTTGGCGAGGACGGTGGGATGCAACGTTTGTTGGACGCGGCGGGGATTCAATACACGGGTTGCAATGCGCACGGGAGCGACCTTTGTTTCGATAAATGGCGCACCCGGCTGACGGTTTCCGCGGTTGGTGTCCAGGTGGCGCCGGGTCGGAATTTTAAAGCGACCGAAAAGCCGACGGCGGCGTCGCTCACCGCTGAATTTGGCGAGCAGGTGGTGCTCAAGCCAAATCGCGAGGGCAGCAGCGTGGGACTGCAAATCGTCACTTCCAAGGTCGGCCTTGAAATCGCGCTTTCCGGTTTGCGACAGGGCGACTGGATCGCCGAGAAGCGGATTCTCGGTCGGGAGTTCACGGTCGGCATCTTGCGCGGCCGGGCCATGGGCGTGGTGGAAATCGTGCCGAAGTCGGGCTTGTTCGATTACACGAGCAAATACACCAAGGGACTCACGGAATATTTTGCGCCGGCAAAGATTTCCGAAGAGCTGGCGGCGGCGATGCGCTCAGCGGCGGAGAGGGCTTTTGCCGCGTGCGGGTGCCGCGATTACGCGCGCATCGACTTCATGCTTTCGGCAGATGGCGAACTGTATTTGCTCGAAATCAACACGCTGCCCGGCATGAAGGAGACGAGCCTGCTGCCAATGAGTGCGCGTTGCGTGGGATTGGATTTCATCGAGTTGTGTCGTGAACTGGCCGCCCCCGCCGTCGAACGATTTCAGCTGGCGCTTGCCGGAAAAAAATGAGTTCAGCCGAATCCAATCCCCTGTCTGCTGCCGGTCGCTCGTGGCGTGATATCCGCCAGGAAGTGACGCCGTTGGCGATGTCGCGCCAGGGTCGGTCGCGTCGGCGGCTGGAATGGTTCAAGGTCGGCACGCTGTTCGCGTTATTGGGCGCGGGTGGCTGGGGAATTTATACGCTCGTCCACTCTTGGGAAACCGACCGTGCGGCGCTCGCCGCGGCGGTGCATAGCGAACCGGTGCGGGAGATCGCATTGATTACCGACGGAGTCTTGACGAAAAAATGGGCGGCTGAAGTGCTCGCGCTGCCAAAGACGGCCAGCCTCATGTCGCTCGATTTGGAGGCGCTCCGAGACAAATTATTGGAAGACGGCCAGGTGCGCGTTGCGGTGCTGACCCGACATTTTCCGGACACTCTCGTGTTGACGCTGCAGGAACGTACGCCGGTCGTGCGATTGCAGGCGAGTGATGGCAACGGGCCTGCGCGACAGCTCTTTGTGTCCAGGGAAGGGGTGGTTTACCATGGCATCAATTACGGCAACTCCCTGGTCGCGAGTCTTCCTTGGCTTGCCGGCGTTCGGTTGGTGAAGGCGCCTGGGCGCAATTTTGAACCGATTGCGGGCATGGCGGATGTTTCGGCGTTGCTCTCGATGGCGCAACTCGAGGCCCCGCAACTGTACCGGACTTGGCAGATCGTTTCGCTGGACCGGCTGGAGGCGCGCGACGAAATTCTCGTCAAGGCGCAGGATATTTCCGAAATCGTTTT
>JAYVMJ010000110.1:0-3189 GCA_043759025.1 Verrucomicrobiota bacterium
GTGAAAACCGCGCCGCCATACAAAGAGACTTCGAGCGTAATCTTCTGTTCACGCGCGAGCTCTCCCAAGCGCCGGAGCGCTTGGGTAATTTGTTGTCGGGTTAGTGGTTCATAAGGCATAATAAAACGCTACGTAACGTTTTATTGATTTGCAACTGGGATTCACTGGTTGGAAGCGTCTACTCATCCCAACCCTACGTGCCGTGTGTTAGTTAGTCCCATGAGTTTAAAAGATCGGCAAAAAATAAAATAAAATCCAACGCAATTAATATTTAACTTTCTGATTACGTGCGTATAAGTATGTGCAAAGATCGGCAAAAAAATCGGCAAAAATGCTCACAAAAACCGCCATTGAACCTGTCATTCCTGTCCAGCGGCTTCAGCCGTTGGAAGACTTGGCGTGCAGCATTGTCGAACGATCAGCCCGGCTTTCTGCGAAGCTCCGTGAGCCTCTTCGTGTTCAGGTGGCCGAGCTGACTCGCTGGATGCATTGCTATTATTCGAATCTGATCGAAGGCCAGCAAACGCGGGTCCGGGATATTGAAGCCGCACTCCACCAGGACTTCGCCGCCGAACCGAAGAAGCGGGATCTCCAGCAACTTTCGCTGGCCCATCTGGACGTCCAAAAATGGGCGGCAGTCCAAACGGGTTCACCTTTCGATCCCGAATTTGTCTGCGAATTACACCGGCAATTCTACACCCGGCTTCCGGAAAGCATGCGCGTTGCCACCACTGCGAAAGGCAAAAAAACACCGCTGGTTCCAGGGGAATTGCGCGACCGCGATGTGGAAGTGGGCACGCATGCGGGACCGCCACACGAACTCGTGCCGAGGCTACTCGAACATTTTCAGTGGCGCTACGAATCGGACGATTTTTCCCGCATCCAACGCATCATCGCGATTGGCGCGAGCCACCACCGCCTCGCGTGGATTCACCCTTTTCGCGACGGCAACGGCCGCGTCGTACGCCTCTTTTCCGACGCCCTGATCCGACAACTCGGCATTGATGGCGGTGGATTGTGGTCGTTGTCGCGCGGCTTCGCCCGGAATCGGACCGAATACTATCAACGGCTTGCCAACGCAGACCAGACGCGCAGAACCTCAAGCGCCGACGACGGCCGCGGACACCTGAGCGAACGCGCACTCTGGGATTTCTGCGAGTTCACCCTGCGCACCATGATAGATCAGATCACCTTCATGGAGCAGATACTCGACCTCGACGGCCTCGAACGACGCATCGAGCACTACGTCCGCGTCGTGGACGCCAAGGTCGCTCCTGACGGGGAACGGGTATTCCTATTATTGAGAGAGGCATTGCTGCGCGGCGAGTTTCCCCGTGGGGAAGCCGCTCGCATCGTCGGCGCGGGCGACCGCACTGGCCGCTCTACCCTGACCCTTGCCATCGAGGCAGGCCTGTTGGTATCAGACACACCCAAAGCGGCGGTGCGCCTCGGCCTCCCAGCGAAAGTGCACGAGACTTACTTTCCGCAATTGTTCCCAGCTAACCAAGTTACGGGGACCGCATAACGGATTGTCCGCTTCGACCTTTTCGAATGCCCGTGCGCTACCTTTATGTGTCGGTGGTAATATCGTCCCAATCTTGATCTAAATACCGAACCCAACGAACTCGTTAGGGTATTGCGTCTGTTGAAAAAAAGGCGAACGACCACCGAAAACTCACCCGACTAACCGAAGCCAAAAAACACCAGAAAACACGGCCCGGAATCGCATAATTACCGGCAAATCCTGATCTGATTTCTGCTCAAAATCACCGCGAAAATTGAATCGCCGAGCCGGAAGCTCCCCTTTTCTGCATCGGAGGGTAACTGGGCCATGTGAAGTGGAGATAAGCTCATCGACGAATCGCATCATAGGACAGCTGATCGAGAAACGAACTCACCTCACGAAGAACATCTTTTTCGTTCGACCCAAAAATGTAATGGGACGCGTGGGGAATCCGGACAACCCGAGAACCGGGAACTCCCCGCTCGAAGGCCGTCGCTTGGGATCCAGTTCGCTGGAGATCCGCGTCTTCCAATTTCGCTGCTGCGGCCGAACCTTCCACGAGTTCCTCCGGAGATGGGAGGTCACCGAGCGCGTGCGGTGCCGCAAAGATTGCGAGGGCCGGCACTTCAATTCGGGTGTACTTCTCTTGCCCCTGAAAAATTCCCGTCAGCCAGGCTGGAGGGTGCGGCGGGTTCGCCGGATCCATCGGCGGATCGGGAAAGTCCTTGATCATTTCAGCGTGGTCGCGCAATTCGCGCTCAAACCGTGTCACCTCGGCAATCAGTTCGGCCGTGACCCGCTGTTGGTCGGGGCGCCCGCCTCCCATTAATAGTTGCAGGAGCTTCTTCCGCAACTCTAGGGAATCGATGGCCAGTTTCTGCGGGTCGAGGCTCGAATCACTATAAAACGCGTAGGCGTAGGCCGCCTCAACGTAGACTAAACCATATACCCGCTTCGGGTCGTGGGTGCCGATCCAGCTCAATTCCATTCCGGCGATCGAATGGCCAACGAACACTGCGCGCTGGATCTTCAATGCATCGAGGACCGCAATCACATCCTTCCCGAGCCGCTCATTTGAGTAGCCGGTAGTAGGCTTGCTTGACGCGCCGAATCCCCGGCGCGTTATGCCGATTACATGATACTTGTCAGTCAATTGTGGGGCGAAATTGTCGAATTCGTGGGCGTCCGCACCAAGCGCAGCGAGCATCACCACAGCCGGACCTTTACCGCCCCAGTCGATCACTTCCAGTTCCACGCCGGTTTCCACCGGCACCAATTGAACAGCAGTATGCAACGGAGTCGATGGTTCCGCTGCATCGAGAGGCCTACTGACGAGCGCGGCAGCCAAACCCATCCCGATCGCTAAGTATGTCTTGATGTTATTTATTCTCACGGGGAATTTTGCCTAGATCAACGTATCAGCTCAAACACGACTGAAAGCGGAGCTCCCCAGTTGTTGTCCGTGGCGTTGTGCTTCTTTGCATGCTCTTTCTTCGCGCAGCCAGCAAAACTGCGCCAGTCGCAAGAGAGACGTTGAAACGGAGCTTCATACAGGAACTACGCACATCAGCAGTGAAACTTAGGCCCAACGGAGAGATTAACCACGAAAAGCGCTAGCCCTGAGTTGATTTCGGCGGTTGGTTAGGGTGTCCACTGTTTGAAGCTACGACCGCATCAGGCTTGTG
>JAYVMJ010000111.1:0-6142 GCA_043759025.1 Verrucomicrobiota bacterium
TGCATGATTTACTCCAGCGGGCGGTACGGGAGGCCGCGTGCAAAGTGGGATTGGACGGGCTCGTAACCCCACACGTGCTCAGGCATGCGTACGCCACTCATTCACGGGAAAGCTTGGATTCATTGCGCGAACTGATGGGGCATGCGTCGATCGTCACCACGGCAGGTTACCTGCATCCCAATGTCGTGAAAGCCACCAATCCTCTCGACGACCTTCTGGAGCGGGGAATGGGGGCAAAGAGGGCGTGAGGTTGGTGGGCGGCAGCGCGAGGCTCGTTGTGCGACGAGCGGGAAACTCACCGAATAGCGGCGGAGAAATGTGCAGCGGGAGCCACCGCAGTTCCCGGGGCGACCTATGGAAGCGAGCCACTATAAGCTACTCCCCAGCGGTCCAGGGCATTTTCAACGCTGAAACCGACGGCTCAACTCGCCGCGACTCAATTCGAAGTGGGTCGGTCGACCGGCGGGGCTCGCGTGGGGTTGCGAGCAGGCGAACAATTCTGTCAGCAACCCGTGGGCTTCAGTCTCGGTTATCGTAGCGGGAAGCCGGATCGCCTTCTGCGCGGCAAGGCGGGCGAGTTCCTCTTCGGCCAAATTCACTTTTTTCGGATCGAGCCGCCCTTCCCTCATCAAACCAATCACGTCGCGGAGAAAGATCTCGGCATCGGCCGGTTCCAGCCACACCGGGACCGCTTCGATTCGAAAGAAATTCCGACCAAACTCGCCGACTTCCATTCCGTGTTGCCCAAGAAATTTCAAGTGGTCGAGAAGCAGCGCGCTCCCAATCGCGTCCAGTTCCACCGGCACGGCGAACAACAACCGCTGGCTGGCGATCTCGCCGCGGGCGAATTGCGCCTGCAACCGTTCAAACCAAATCCGTTCGTGCGCCCCGCGCCGATCAAGCACCACAATCCCCGCCGGTGTCTGAAAAAGCGCATAGTCGCCATGAGCCGTGGCCAGAAACCGCCAGCCCGACATGGAAGTCGCCGCCGGCCGCACCGGCAAAATCGACGACCGCGCGGGCGGCGTCGAAACGGGCGAACTGGTCGCGGTCGCGTGAACGACCGAAGGCGTCGCCAAGCCAGCCGAGCGCGATGGGATGGCCGCAAACGATCGAAAGGGTTGCGACATCACACTCGGCGTCGAATAAACGGGAGCACTGGCACTGGCGGGTTGAGCAGGTGCGACCATTGTATTCACGCCCCGATTTTCACCGCCACTCGGCGCCGCCGCGACCACCTCGCCGCCCGCAATCGGCGAGGGCACACCGAACTCGCGCAACCGCTGCAGCACCGCGCGAATCACAAATCCCCGCACCGCGCCCTCGCTCCGGAAACGCACTTCGCGTTTTGCCGGATGCACGTTGACGTCGACCTGCGCCGGATCGAGCTCGAGAAACAGGACCGCGACCGGATAACGGCCTTTCGCGAGCGATGTCGCGTAGGATTCAATCAACGCGTAATTGAGGGTGCGGCTGTCCACCGGCCGCCGGTTCACGAACATCAACAGTTCGTGCCGGGTCGAACGATTGACGCTGGGCTTTCCAATCATTCCGGTCAGTGCCAGCCCATTGTCTCGCATGTCGACCGCCAGCAAATCGGTGGTCATTTGCCGGCCAAAAATCTCGCCTACCCTTTCCAACAACGTCGGGCAAACGGGCGATTGAAACAATACGCGCCCATCCTCGACCAAGGTGAACGCGGTTTGCGGACACGCCAATGCGTAGAGCCGCACGGTCTGAATAATGTGCGCCGACTCGGTGGCGTCGGTCTTGAGAAATTTCCGCCGGGCCGGCACCGAATTGAAAAGATGGGAAACGGTAATCCGCGTGCCGGGCGCAAGGCCGCACTCGCGCACGTGAATGAGTTTTCCGCCGTTGACGACAATTTCCGTCCCCGTGGGCGACGACGCCGGGCGCGTTTGCATTTCAAAATGAGAAACGCTCGCAATCGACGGCACCGCTTCGCCGCGAAAACCGAACGTGTGCAACTGGTCGAGATCGACGGTCTCGACCAGCTTGCTCGTGGCGTGACGCTCCAGCGAGAGCAGCGCGTCGTCTTTCGACATGCCGCTGCCATTGTCCTCGACGCGAATCAACGAACGTCCGCCATGGCGAAACTCCACCTCGACGCGAGTCGCGCCGGCATCGAGACTGTTTTCCACCAACTCCTTCACGACCGCCGCCGGCCGCTCAATCACCTCGCCCGCGGCGATTTGATTGGCAACCCGGTCGGAAAGAATGCGGATGGCAGACATGACGGTGTTCCCGTCACTCAGCCGAGGATTTTCTGCCAGCGCTTGAACTGCTTTTCCACCTGCGCGGGGCCAGGCATGCCGGTCCCTTTGCGCAGCGTCATCGCCTTGCGCAAATCGAAGGTGTCCACCCAATCGGGCTTGAAGGCGGGATTGATCAGTTGCACGTCAGCGTAGTCGAGTCGGTCGAGCGGAAGGGATTTCTGCTCGGCGAGTTTCACCACCGCGCCGACGGCGTGGTGCGCATCGCGGAAAGCCACGCCGTTCCGCACGAGATAATCAGCAAGGTCGGTCGCGAGCAACGCGGGATCGGCGACCGCCGCGGCACATTTTTCGCGGTGAATCTCGATGCCTGCAATCGTTCCCGCCAGCACGTCGAGAGAAAGCGCCGTCTGGTCGTGGCTGTCGAACACTGGCGGTTTGTCCTCTTGCAGATCGCGATTGTAGGTCAGCGGCAATCCCTTCGTCAGCACCAGCAATGTGTGCAAATTACCCTGAAGCCGCGCCGATTTGCCGCGCAACAGTTCCATCGAGTCGGGATTTTTCTTCTGCGGCATCAAACTCGAACCCGTGCAAAACGCATCCGGCAATTCGACGAATTTAAATTCCTGGCTCGCCCACAGAATCAAGTCTTCCGCGATTCGGGAAAAATGCACGCCGGCCAGCGCGCAAGCCGAGGCGAACTCGATGAAGAGATCGCGGTCGCTCACGGCGTCCATGCTGTTTTGCGTGACTTGAGGCCGGCCCTTCGCGTCCACGAATCCGAGCGCTTTCGCGCTGAATTCGCGGTCGATCGGAAGCGTCGTGCCTGCGATGGCCCCGGACCCGAGTGGACACCAATTCGCGTGATCGGCCACCACGGAAAACCGTTCGGCGTCGCGCTGGAGCATTTCGAGATAGGCAAAAAGATGATGCGCGAGAAACACCGGTTGCGCGCGTTGCAAGTGGGTGTAGCCGGGAACCAGGACGTCGCGATTTTTCTCCGCGATCGAAAGGATCGCCCGCTGCGCACCGTCGATTTTCTGAATGAGATCCGTGCAAGCCGCCTTGAAGTAAAGGCGCATATCGGTCGCAACCTGGTCGTTCCGGCTCCGGGCCGTGTGCAATTTCGCGGCTGCCGGGACGCGTTTCGTAAGCGCTTGTTCAATGTTCATGTGGACGTCTTCCAGCGACGTCTCCCACTTGAATTTGCCTGCGCTAATTTCAGCCCAAATGGCGTCGAGGCCGGCGTGAATGGCATCGCGTTCCGCGCCACTGATGAGGCCGACGTGGGCGAGCATGGCGGACTGGGCTTTGCTGCCTTGGATGTCGAACGGCGCGAGCCGGCGGTCGAACGATACCGATTCGCTGAAACGCAGCATGAGTTCAGCGGTGCCCACTGAGAAACGTCCACCCCAAGTCGCCTGTGCCTTTTTTGCCATAGCGGCCAAGCAACGGTTCGCCGCCGGTCTTGGCAACGAGGAAATCAAGCGGTGCCGGTGCATTCGCGAACTTACAGTTTGCCCGCGTTCGGGAGCTTCCCATCGTGCGAGCATGCGTTTCGTCGCGTTAATCCTGTGCTGCCTGTCGTGGACGGCTTCCGTTCTACGAGCTGAAACCAGCGCCGCGCCGGTTCAGCCCCGGTGGAATCATATCACGGTCGAGCCAATGAAGACGTCCATCTACGTCGGCAGTGTGAGACTCAACACCGGCGTCTTTGAGCGGAATGGCGAGAATTTCAGCAGCACCTATGAGGCAAGAGTGGTGCCCTGGTTTTTTTGGAATGAAAGTGGAAATATCACCCTCATCCTGACTGAAGCCGAATGGGCGAAACTCGCCCGGGGCGAGCGAACCGATTTCAAAGGCGAGGCGGTGAACGAGAAAAACAAACCCCGTCACGTCACTGGCTGGGCGCAACCCGCCGACCGCACGTCGGGGAAAATCAAGGTCCGCGTCATGGCCGACGGCATCGAATTGATCTTCAACGGCCGGTATCGACTCACCAAGTGACTTGTTCGCCACAATAAGTCGCGAAAAGACACCAAAACAAATGAGGCCCGCTCATAAGGTATTTTTTTACTGAGAGGACGGGAGCACCGAAGTTAATTAATAGTCCGGTTTCGATTCGCAAGGAACGGAAGTAGCCGAGAATTTGAGCGACGCGTTCACTTCCGATCAGACGTGCTGCCTTAAGTTCGACGACTAACTCACCCTCAACCAGGAGGTCGGCATAGAATATCCCCAAGATCTTTCCGTTTTCATCGAAAACGGAAAGAGGATGCTGTTGCTGCACCTCGATTCCTTTTTTCAGCAACCCATGAGCCAAGGCTTTTTCATAGATCTTTTCGACCTGCCCATCTCGATGGTAACGATGAATAGCGAAACTCGTTTCGCGAACGATGTCGCACAATTGGTTGATGTTTTCGAACTTCATAGAAGCCTCCCAAGGATTTTTTGCGGCCCGCAGCGTCATCCAAGCAAACGGGAGCAGGAGTGCGAGAATCAAATAGCGAAAGTAACAAAACCCGTGGAGATACGGCGACCTCGCCGTATTTCGTTGGTTCATCGCAGCGAGGGCGCTGTGACTCCACGTCCATGAGGCAACGAACCCTCGAGGCCGGCTACGGCCAACCCTGAAAGGCCACAATCCCCCCCCCAAAAAAAAAGGACCCTTCCCGGCCGCCATGTTTTTCATGGGCCTACAGGCACCTTGCGCCCACGGCTTCCAGCCGGATTTTTCGCGGTTTTCGTGCCCATTCCAGTCAGTTAAATTTCCTGATTCTTGCGGTAACGTCGGCGCGGAGGCGGTCGATGGGGGCGGCGATGAAATCTTCGAGAGAAAGCGTTTCATCCTGCAGCAGCGGCGTGAGGTTTACGGCCCACGTGAGCGCGGTTGCGCGATCCGTTGCGTGCGAGGTGTGGAATGTCGCGTGGGCAAGCCGCCGGCCAGCGGTGGCGAGATCGTAGCGTTTGCCACCGGCGATCTGCGATTCGAAAACCGCCACCAACTCCGCCGCCAAACTTGGATTCGCCGACACATCGAGCTCGTGTTTGTCGGTATCGACGAGCCAATCGAGATCCCGCCACACCTCGCAGCCGTAAACCTGCTTCGGGCGCTGCGCGGCGGGCAGCGACCGCAATGCTTCCAGCGAACGCAGCAATACTGCGATGTGCGTGTCGTGCTTGTCGGCGGGGTTGTGCAGATAAATCGTATGGGCCGGCGTCGCCGCGAGGATGGCGGTCAGATCGTTGCGGACGTCGTTCGATTTTGCGCTCTTCACCACGGCGCTCGGGTGCGCCAATTGAATCATGGCCGAATAGCTTCCGAGCCGCGCGGCGGTCCGCTGTTCCTGTCGTCGGACCGTTTTCATTTCCTCGTCGGTAAAATCAGCGAATTTTCCCGCCCGCGGACTGCCGGATCCATCGGTCACGACCACACCCGAAAACCAACGCTCAGCCGAACCGTGGCATTCCGCAATACCGTGATAGGCCATGATCTCGATGTCGTCCTGATGCGCGGCGATACACAGATGAGTGGTACGCGCCAGCGCAGAGCCGAGCGGAATGCCCTCGGGCACGTATAAATCAGTAGCAGAGTGGGAGAATTTCATAGCCAGATTCCTGTCATGGAAATTCGCAAAACGGTGCCACGAGGGGAAGCTTCAAAACGCCACGCCCGAGCTTCCGCCTGAGCCCGATCCATGCAGAAGCCTCAGACCACCTGATCCCCGCCCGCAGAGAGACTCGGAACGAGGAAACGAGCTGACGCTGTCACGGCCCAAACCCAGTAAACAACCCCGGGGCAAGCCCCAAGGCATTGAAACCAAGCCAACCATGCCGCTGATCAGTTATGCTCTCCTCCGTGGCACGGGCGTCCCGCCCGTGTTCGCCCGGGCCCACGGGCCAGAGGC
>JAYVMJ010000112.1:0-9330 GCA_043759025.1 Verrucomicrobiota bacterium
TAGATTTTCCGGAGCGCCGGCCCGGTAAAATGCGGCCGTCCCATGCTGCCGGAAACCGTCAGGCGATGGTTGATGTAGCGATCCATTTCGGTCCGGGAAAACGGCCGTAGTTCGTAATGAACCAAAATTCGCTGGCGGAGCTGGCGCAGTTCCTCGGCGGCGAGCCGGTCCTTCAACTCGGTTTGCCCCATCAGGATAATTTGCAGCAGCTTTTGCTTGTCGGTCTCGAGATTGGAAAGCAGGCGCACTTGTTCAAAAACCTCGAAGGAAAGATTCTGGGCCTCATCGATGATCAGCACGATTTCGCGACCTTGGGAAATGCGCTCCAGCAATAGCTGGTTAATCTGTGCGACCAAATCCGTTTTGTTGCGGGAAATCGCCGGCACGCCCAACTCAACGAGGATATTCTTGAGCATTTGCGTCTCGGTGACGCGGGGATTCAAAATCAGGGCGGTATCGAAATGGGCCGGATCGAGCTCGTTCATGAACTTCCGGCAAAGCGTGGTTTTTCCGCAACCGACCTCGCCGATCAGGACGATAAATCCCTTTTTCTCCATCACGCCGTAATTCAAATGTTGCAGCGCCTCCTGATGGGTTTCGCTCAAATAAAGAAACTTCGGGTCCGGGGTAATATGGAACGGCATCTCCGTAAAACCGTAGTAACTTTGATACATTGTCGGGCAGTATTCGGGGCTACGTCCCAAAAGGCACGCCAAAACAACGTGAATTGCCTTTGAAAAAAGTTGCTTGGTCCTTGGGCGGCATCTTTATCTGGAAGTCCTTCTCTGGTGAATTTCAGCAAATTGATCTTCGGAATCTACGCCGCCCTATTTGTGGCCGGTGCCGTGTGGGCGGGTGACTTTTTCCTCCAGATGCATCGCGACTACACCGGCTTGAAAGCGCAGGAAATGGCCAATCAGCGCCGGCTCGCCGAGGCGACCGCCAGACTGGATTCGCAGGTTAAATACCTCGATCAGCTGCACCATGACCCGGTGCTCGTCGAGAAGCTGATTCGCGAGAAATTACACTTCGCAAAAGAACAGGAATTTATTTTCCGCTTCGACGACGCCACGAAATAGTTTTCCACGGAATCTTTCGAACGATCTTGTTGAAACGTTGACCAATAATGATGACCACCGACCAACTTATTTCCGCCTATCGCGCCGCCGGCCAAGGCCAGGTATTTGCCTTTTGGGATTCGCTGTCCCCGCAGGCCCGCGAAGACCTCGTGGCGCAAGCCGCTGAAATCGATCTCGCCGAGGTCGAGCGCTTGAACAAATCCCTCGTTTTCAAGTCGGGCGGCAGCGCGGTGAATCTCGATGGGCTGGTTCCCGCGCCCTACGAAAGCCTCCCGCGAAACGGTGGCAACGCGGATCATTGGGCGAAAGCGAAGGCGGCGGGCGAGGATGCGTTGCGTGCCGGTCGCGTGGCGGCGTTTACCGTCGCGGGCGGCCAGGGGACGCGGCTTGGTTACGATGGACCGAAGGGCACATTCCCAGTGACACCGCTTAGAAAGAAACCGCTGTTTCAAGTGTTCGCGGAAAAGATCAAGGCGGCGGGTTTGCGTTATGGAAAACCGTTGCACTGGTTCATCATGACGAGCCATGCGAATCACGAGCAGACGGAGAAGTTTTTCACGGAGAACCGCTATTTCGGTTTGGACAAAGCACGGGTTCACTTCTTCCGGCAGGGTCGGATGCCGGCCGTGGATTTTTCAGGCAAGATCCTGTTGGAAACGCCCGGCACGCTGGCGCTCAGTCCCGACGGACACGGCGGTTCGCTGCGGGCGCTGCATCGGAGCGGCGCGCTCGATCTCATGCAGAAGGAAGGGATCGACACGATCAGCTTTTTCCAAGTGGACAACCCACTCGTCCGCAGCATCGACGCGACGTTTATCGGCTTTCACCTTCTAAGCCATTCGGAGATGTCGAACAAGATGGTGACGAAGGCGTATCCCGAGGAGAAAGTCGGACACTTCTGCGTGCGGCACGGCAAGGTAATCGTCGTTGAATACAGCGACATGCCGGCAGCCATGCAGAAAGAGAAGATTGCCGACGGCAGTTTGCTTTACCCAGCGGGAAGCATCGCGATTCACATTATCGACCGCGAATTTGCCCGCCGACTGGCGACGGGGGGCGATGGCGTGGCGTTGCCGTTTCACCGCGCGGACAAAAAAATTCCCACGGTCGATGCCGCCGGGGAACCGGTTAAGCCCGAAAAGGCCAACGGCGTTAAGTTCGAGATGTTTGTTTTCGATGCGCTGCCTTTTGCCAACGGCTCGATCGTGATCGAAACAGCGCGCGAGGACGATTTTAGCCCGGTCAAAAATGCCGAAGGTCTCGATTCGCCCAAGACCTCTCGTGAGGACCAGATGCGGCAGTTCGCTCGCTGGTTCAAAGCTGCGGGCGTCGACGTCGAGACGGATTCCACCGGCCTGCCCAAACTGGCGATGGAAGTTTCTCCGTTGTTCGGTTACGATACGGATTCATTCGTTGAACACTGGCAGCGCCTGCCGATCAAGCCGGAGATCAAAGACGGGATTTATCTCGAATAGAATCACCACTAATGGCCACTAATACACACTAATGATGAAACCTGCGCGGAAATGGAATTCTCCTTCCGATATTAGGGTTCATTAGTGGCCATTAGTGGTTAAAAAAAATTCTCCATGACGCCCACCGAAAAGATCACTCAAGCCGTCAAAGACGGAAAATTGCTCCCGAGCGCAGCTGAAAATCTCAACGCATGGCTCCAAACTGGCTTGCCCGATTGGGCCGCCAAGAGCATGGCGGAGTTGATCGATCGCGGCGAATGGAGCGAACTCAACGATCGTTTTTTCCGTTACCTTGAATTTGGCACGGGCGGCATGCGCGGTCGCACCATCGGCGTCAAAACCGCCGCAGCCGAAACCGGCACTATCAGCGCCACCGGATCACCGGAACATGCGAACGTCGGTCCCAATCTGCTCAACGATTTCACCCTAATCCGCGCAACGGTCGGGCTCTATCGGTACATGGCGAAATATCTCAAGACGCAGAATTGCTACGATCTGCCGAAACTGGTCATCGCGCACGACGTGAGGCATTTCTCCCGGCATTTTTGCGAACTCGCGGCGTCCACGTGGACCAAGCTCGGTGGTGTCGCATTCATTTTCGACAGCCCGCGCTCGACGCCTCAGCTCAGTTATTCCGTGCGCCTGCTCAAGGCCCACAGCGGGATCGTGATCACGGCGAGCCACAATCCGCCGCACGATAATGGCTTCAAGGCGTACTTCACGGACGGCGCGCAGGTAACCCCGCCGCATGACAAGGCGATCATCGACGAGGTCAACGCGGTACCGCTTGCGGGGGTGTTGGAATTTCTTGCGAAGGACATCAGTCGCGTGGTCACGCTCGGTCGCGACGCAGACGATTCGTATCTCGCCGCTGCAACGCAGGCAATGCTCGATCCGGGTATTATCCGCCAGACGCCATTGAAAGTCGTTTATACGAACATTCATGGCGTGGGAGCGGTTTCCTCGGTGCCGTTGTTGTTGCACGCGGGGGTTCATGTGACGGAGGTCCCTGAGCAATCGGCTTTCGATGCTCGATTCCCGACGGTCAAATCGCCCAACCCGGAAAACGCCGAAGCGCTTTCGTTGGCGGTCGCACTCGCGGAAAAGGGCGGACACGACATCCTGATGGCCACCGATCCGGACGCCGACCGCATGGGCACGGCAGTGCGGAATCGCGCTGGGAAAATGGAACTGCTCACCGGCAATCAGGTGGGCGCGCTGCTCTCTGATTACCGCATCGCGAAATACAAGGCGCTTGGCTGGATTCCCGCCGGCGGCACCCAATCGGCCGTGATCATCAAGACTTGCGTCACGTCGCCGTTGCTCGACGCGATCGGTCGCGGACATGGCGTGAAGGTCATTAACACCCTGACCGGATTCAAATGGATCGCGGCGAAAATGGGCGGCTACGAGAAGAAGCTGACAGATGCACTGCTCGTGAAGGAAGGCATCGCGCTCGATTACGACAGCACGCCGTTTCGGAAGCGCGCAGAGTTGTTGCTGAAATACAGCACGTTTTATCTTTTCGGCACGGAGGAAAGCTACGGCTACCTGCCGAACGACGCGGTGCGCGACAAGGACGGCAACGCTGCGTGCCTGATGTTCGCTGAACTGGCGGCGTGGGTGAAGTCGCGCGGCGTCACGATTCCCGAATACCTTGACGAGATTTATCTGAAATACGGGTTCTTCCTCGAGGGTGTGATCAATATCTATTTCGAAGGCGCGAGCGGCGCGGCGAAGATCAAGCGCATCCTCGACGCGTATCGCGCGACACCACCGACGGCGTTCGGTGACACCAAGGTGACGCGATTCCAGGATTTTGGCCGGGAGAAATTTGAGGACGCCGACGGCGAAACGATTCCGTCGCAGGATTTGTATCTCGTCACGCTGGCCAACGGCTATTCGTTTGCCGCGCGTGGGAGTGGTACCGAGCCGAAGATGAAATTTTACCTTTTCGCGCAGGAACCGGTGAGATCCGCGGCAGACCTTGCGTCCGCCAAGGCCAAGGCCAAATCGACGCTCGATGGATTGAAAGCGCTGATCGACGCCGACGCCCGGAAGCGCGCGGAAGGGTGAGCGCGCGCGGACACTGCAATCGCTCGTCACCTGAAGCCACGGCGACCCCGCCATGGTCGTTCGATGAACCGCAGTGAGGTCGCTGCGGCTCCAGATTCCTAGTTACTGAGATTGCTTTTTCGGCGGAATCATCCCCGGCATCGAATAGCCGGCAGGCAACACGATGTCTGATACGCGTGACTTCGGCGTGACGTGTAGCTTTATCAGCTGCCCGTCGCGTACTTCACCCTCGATGACCGTTTGGCGGGGAGCGCGGAGTTTGAAATCCACGTTCCAGTCGGCAGGCCACGCTGGCAGCAGGAAAATCCGATCGCCCTCGGTTTGGAGCAGCATGGCCTGCACGCTCTTCATTAACACGCCGCCGTGGCATTGGTCTGGGGTCCAATCATAGTTGGGTCCCCAGAACGCGGGGAAGCGGCACGCGGGATCTTTGGCGCGTGTGCGTTGGACGACGTAGTCGCGGGCTTCGTCGGTGAGGCCGAGATAGGCCATGAAAATGTCTTCCTGCCGCCAGCCAAACGGGCCGCGATCCAGGCGATGATGGAGCGCTTCGACGCCAAGGGCCTTGTCGGATTTTTCGAACGACACGAGGCGGAATGGAAAGACCGCGTACAACTCGGGATTCTCGACATTTTTCTTCGTCGAGAAATATGCCGCGGGTGCGAGCATCTGCACGCCGTCGAGTTCGCGCGTGGGTAGCTCGGGCAACTTGGCGCGAAGTTTTTCCAGATAATCGCGGTCTGACTTCGGCAGCAGCGAACCGGGCAACGCGAGCAAGCGGCCGATCACGGCGTTGAGGCCGGCGATTTCGGGCATCGGGTCGGTGCAATCCCACCATGTTTCCGCGGCTTGCGCGGGATACATGTGCAATTTGCCATCGGGCCCGGCAGGATAGAATTTGTCGAAGAAACGCACCAACGGTAGCGCGGTGGGCAGGAGCGTTTCGCGCAGGAAACGCTCATCACCCGTGTGATCAAAATAATCCTGGAGCATGAAGGCGAATTCGAGGCCGCCCACCCATTCCCATTTGTGCCAGCGACTATCCTGCAATTTGTCGTGGCGCGCCGACGCAGGTTTTTCCCAACCGTAGGATTCCGAAAAGACCGCGCCCCACGGATAAATACACTCCGGGAAATACGCCGAATTTTCGAAACCGAAATAGTGGTTCGTCCGGTACTTGGAAACCGCCAGGATTTCGCCCGCGTACATTTCTTGGAAAGGACGCAGGAGGTCGAAGTCGCCGGACGTGCAGAGCGAGATGTAGGCCAGTCGCGTGTTTTGCCACCAATAGCCCGGGCCCCATTTGCGGTAGTCGGCATCACCCGGTGCGCCGGGCCAGGGAACAGTGAAAATCGAACCATTGTATTTGATCGGATACGCGCCGCGTCCGGCAGCGGCCGTGATGAAACGCTGCAACGCATAACCACGGGCAACATCCACCGGCGCGCTCGCATCGGCGCTGCCTGCACGGGCGGAAATCGCGATGTGACTGCGCGCCCAGAACGCGCGCCACCATGCCTCGTGGGCGGCCCGGACGTGATCAGGCCGGGCCGCGGAATCGACGCGGATATCCTGCCGGATCGCCGCCAGCCATTGGTCGGCCGTCGCGGGTTGGAGTGTCAGGACGTGAACCTGAAAATCATGATGCAGTCCAGAGGGGCTTTCCAAGTGATGCTCATCGAGACGCCGTTGCTGGCTGGCGGTGATGACCGCGCCAAAAACCCGATGGAGAATTGGGTCATGCCACGGCGCACCGAGCAGATCCTGGTGTTGCATGGATTCAATCGGTCCGGTTGACCGCTCATTGCGATGGTACCAGCCGATGCCGTCGGCTGATTCGTGGAGCACGGTGTCGGGTTCGACGATCGTGGGCGCGTGTTCATGATCCTTCAGTGACTGATCGAACTCCACGTCGCTGACCTCGATCGACGGCAGCGTGGTGGGCGCGTTGCGCCAGAGTTCAAAGGAGGCGACCGCTGCGACCGGAACAGTGCTATCGACCGTCGCGTGGATCACCGGGTGATTCGCGTCGACCCAGAGATGGATCGTGACCGTGTTTGTTTGGGGCGACGACGCGGTAACTACGATCTCACCGGAAATAAGCCGCAATTGTTGATGAAATGTGGTGCCCGGCGGAAGCAGGGAAGGCGTGAGTTTCACTCGCACGAGTCCAACTTTGGCGAGACGGTTGTTGTCTTCCCATGCATCCGTTTTGCCGATGTAGAAAAGTAAATCGCCGGACGGTTCGACCCAGGCGTTGAGGCCGATGTCGCCGTTACCTAGCGGCATCGAGCCCCGGGCATCGGCGCTCGGGGAATCCCACGCGACATCATAGGCGGACGGATCGTCGGCGGGATTTCCGACGAGTAGAATGCCGGCGGCGGCTCGGGCGGAAAAGAGCAGGGCGGGAATGAAAACGGCAAAGGGCAGGCGGAACATAATGAGTCGGAAAAAAGCCGGAATTTTTAACCGCTAATCTTCGCTAATGAAGAATGCGGAAGGGGGAATTCACCTGATCGGTGAATTTGGGGGAGGGAGGTCCCGCTCTTGATTGCGATCAGGCTTTGCGGGTGATTGTGAGCTGAACGCTGCCGTAATTATTATCGTACATGCCCCAGGCGTCGTTTGGGAAACAATAAAGAAAGCCTGGGTTGTCGACGATGAGCGGGTCCGTGGCATGGGCGGGGAGATTCACGTATTGGTGAGGATCGGGACTTCCGTCATTGGGCATGGTCGATCCTTCGCCTGAGTCGTTGGCGATCGCTCCCACCAGCGTAAACCACGGGAACTGCTCCACCCGCTTGGTGCCGAGAAAATCGGTTGAGGCATTCTTCGTGATGTTTTTCACCACCGTCTCGAACTTGCCGAGAAAGGCGCCGGTCGCGCGGATGATGTCGCCGGCGGTGAGATTGTCGTCTTCCGTGCCCTTCCAATCGCAGGCGTCCTTGCCGTCGAGCCATTCACCCGTGGCGGAAAAAATGTAGGAATGTCCGCGTTCCAAGAAGAGACCGACGTCGTTCCAATGCGTGTCGGCGTGGATGTCGACTGTCAGGGATTCGCCGACGGCGAGGATTCGCGTGGGTCGATACGCAGCATAGGCGATCGGGGAGATGGTTTGGCGTTCCAGCGCGCTGGCGTGGAATAACGCCTTGTTGGCGGGGGTCAGCGCTTCCATCGCGCGCGGACGGGAACGAAGTTTCTCGAAGATTCCCTTGTAGGAATTGTGCAGCGCACCGAGGGAATTGGGCTTGATCAGATCGACTATCACCGGACGAAAACGGAGACCGGCGGTTTTGCTCTCGGCGAGCATCCAGAGCAGTGCGCCGTCGGAGAGGTCCGTGTTTGAATAGCCGCCGCCCACGTCGGAATGGGCGCCCGGAAACCAGACTTCCTGGGCGTCGCGATGTGAGTCGGTATTATCCCAGCGGGTGACGGTAAAGCTCGCCCGGATCTCATCCATCGCCATCGCATGGCGGGCGGTAAGGACGTGCTGGCCGAGTGTCGTATCGTGGAAGCGCCATTTATTCTTGTCGTCGAAAAGATTCAGAATCTCGAGATCGTCAGGTATACCCAGCGCACCCACGGTGTCCCATACACCGAGGAAACGGATCGGCGTGGCACCGGGCGAATCAAAGAACGCCCAATCCGGTTTCGCCCACTCCGCCGTCGGTGGTCGCTTTTCCTGACGGTAAGCGTCGTAGGCAATGCCCACCCGGCTCCATGCTTCCTTGGACGATAATCCGCGCAGATCCAATAATCCCCGGCCAATCAATCCGCCGAGACTGCGCGCGGTGAACGCACCGCGACTGAATCCATAAATAAAGATATCATCGCCCGGCACATAGTTCGTGCCGATCCAATGGTAGGCGCTGCGAAGGTGATTGTCGATCCCTACGCCAAACGCTCCGCCGACGATGGAGTCGACGAGGCCACCATCTGCGCCCAATCCCGGATGATAGTAGGTGCGTTGCTCGATCCCGTTTTCATCGCACGCTGCGACGGCATGGTAAAGTTTGACTACATTAGTCGGTGCCGGAATTCCGTTTTCTTCCTGTACGGGGGTGTTCCAGGTGCCGTCGTTGCAGAGGATGAGTCGTTTCATGAGAGGGCGGGGGTAGGATGGTCGCGATCGAGTGGGACGCTAGGTCGAACGATTTTGAATGGGGACAAAAAACGCCTGAGGTTCTTACACTAAGCTGGATCCATGCAAGCGTTGCCCACGAAACACACGAATCGCACGAAAATCAAACGGATGTGCAGCGATTCATTTTTCCAGTTAGTCCACCGGTTGGTGCGATGAAAACCAAGTTGGTTTTGCCCGGAACTGCTTCTTTTCGTGTCATTCGTGTGTTCCGCGGGCCACTCCGATTGCATTTTCACTCGTTGCCGCCTGCGTCGGGCTCGAATTTTTTTTCGTGTTCCAAGGTGTTCATGACTTCGCGGATGATGACTTTTTCTCATCATGGGGCAGCTTGAGGTGGTGAATGGTGAGCCATTCGGCGATTCCCGCCCTGGCTTCGTCGCGTTTGGTAACGCCGGTTAGAAACTCCTCTGCGTTCCGGCAGATTTCCGAGACAATGAATTTCGGTTCCATGACGAGAGCAGTAAACAACCCCGGGGCAAGCCCCGAGGCATTGAAACCAAGCCAACCATGCCGCTGATCAGTTATGCTCTCCTCCGTGGCACGGGCGTCCCGCCCG
>JAYVMJ010000113.1:0-10706 GCA_043759025.1 Verrucomicrobiota bacterium
TCGGGGTATCGGACCCAAAGGGAATGAAACTACGGTAGGGGCCGTTGCCCTCAACGGCCCTTGCCCAACGAAGGCGGTTGAGGGGCAACCGCCCCGACCGCTTCAACCAAGAACACAGTATCAGACACCGCGCGGAGTGAAATCACGTCAAGCTCCGCGCCCTCCGCGTTAAATTCGTTTTATCCCGGTTCGCGGCGGAGTTGAACTCACTCTCATTCCTTGGGATCAGGATGTCTGAGACTATCATTTTAAACTCCCGCCTCCTTTCTTCATCGCAAGAAGAGCCATGCTGTGAGCGCAAGAATAGGAAGCAGGACCGGCAGGCTGTATTTGAAAATGTAGCCAAAAAAACTGGGCGTGTGCACGCCTGCACTCGTCGCGATGGATTTCACCATGAAATTCGGCCCATTACCGATATAGGTCATCGCACCGAAAAAGACGGCGCCAAGACTTACGGCAACCAAGGTAAGCGGATCATTTTCGATCAAAGCATGTATTTCCGCTTTTTCTCCGCGTTCGGCTGCCGGCTCAATCGTAGACCCGCTTTTATCCACCGGGCGTACTTCGGCAAGTTTCAGGAAATTGACATAGGTGGGCGCGTTATCGAGCACTGAGGAAAGGGCTCCCGTGGCAAAATAGTAGTGGGCCGGTTGGGTGAATTTAAATTCCTGCCCAAGGCCTTCGAGCTAGTCCAGCGCAGGCAACATCGTCGCAAAAATCCCGAGGAAAAGCCAGGCGACCTCCTTGATGGGACCAAAGGAAAAATGATTCTCGGCGTGAACGACCTTGGGCGTCAGCTTAAATGAGGCCACTGCAGCGGCAGCCATCACAATTTCACGCACAAAATAGCGATCGGGAATAAAGACGGCCCCAATGATCACGCCGAGAAACAGAAGGTTGATCCTGCCGTCGAGACGCCACGTGTCGTGGGTGTGCGTGATTTCTTCCTGAATCTTAGCCGGCGCGTGCTTGAAAGAACGGCGATCAAAACCGTAAAACGCAGCGAGGATTGCCCCCACTGTAAATAGCCATGCACCGAGTACATGCTGCGTCAGCCAAAAGAACGGCACTCCCCGCAGATAACCAAGAAAAAGGGGTGGATCGCCGATCGGCGTCAGAGAACCACCCACGTTCGAGACAATAAAAATGAAAAAGACGATGTGATGGGTGCTGATACGGATTTTGTTCATCCGGATGTATGGCCGGATCAAAACCATCGACGCTCCGGTGGTACCCACAACATTCGCCAGAAGAGCGCCGATCAACAGGAAGACGACGTTCCCAAGGGGCGTCGCCTCGCCCTTTACTTTGAGATGAATTCCACCTGCCACAATGAAGAGCGAGCCGATCAGCGTGATAAACGACACATATTCTCCCGTGAGGTGGGCCAGTCGCGAGGATCCGCCATCGATCTGAACCAGATAAAATCCAGCAACCAACAGCGCCAACGCTCCCGCAACTACAGCGAAGTAGTGTTCCCACCAGCTTTTAGCTGCGGCCGGAGCCAGTGGCATCACTGCGATCAATAAAAGAAGCAGGCCAAAAGGAATGATCAACCACGGGGAAATGTCAGAGGAAACGAGAGCCAGAATGGGTGTCATAATTGTCGACAAGTGACGCAGGGATCATGCCGGCTCGACCCGGTGTATTTTACGCATGACTCAGCACTAAGAGTCCAGAAAAGATTAATTCCTTCCTCTTTTTTCGCTTGGCACGCGCCCTGCTTTTTCAAGGGGATTGGCCAGGAAATATACCAGACTCACCCACCAATCCACCTCTCTTTACGATGATGCTACCCTCCTGCTCCATTCACGGACTAACGATAATCCTGGGATCAGCGGCGGTATTTGCCAATACCTCACCCCTTTTCGCCCAGGAAACAGCTGCAGCGGCAAAGCCCGCAGTCCCTCACAAATAATCAAACTTTCTGCCGGTCGATCTGATTCACAGCGGACCGGCTGGCGCAATAATAACCGCTCATTTAAAATTCACCTGAATGAAACTCGTCATCGCAATCATCAAGCCATTCAAGCTCGACGAAGTGAAAGAAGCTCTTTCCCAAGTCGGTATCGAAGGCATGACCGTAACTGAGGTCAAAGGATTCGGCCGCCAAAAAGGCCATACGGAAATCTACCGTGGCAGCGAATACACCGTGGACTTCCTGCCCAAGGTGAAAATCGAACTCGCAGTATCTGACGAACAGGTCGGCAAGGTCGTCGAAGCGATCGCGAAAGGGGCCAAGACCGGTAAGATCGGCGACGGCAAGATCTTCGTGCTTCCGCTGGAGGATGTCCTGCGCATCCGCACCAACGAACGCGGCGACTCGGCCATCTAAACCCGGCTCACGCGCCGGAAGCGTCAAATTAAGTTTCAAACCCCGCACGGAAATTTCCTGCGGGGGTTTTTGTGTCTTTCTTTTGGGCCACACCCGCGTTTAGTAACGAGGCGCGTGAGCAAAAAAGTAAAACAATTGGCGCTCATCTTTGCCACGTTCGTCGCAATCGTGTGTTCTCTACCTGCGCAGGAAGCATCTGTAGGTTCGTTGAACGGGCCAGCGTCGTGGACACTGACTGCCACCACTCTTTCCCAATACTCGTTTCGAGGCGTTCGTCGTGGAGGCCCATCCCTCCAGCCTTCACTCGAATTCGACGCCGGCACGCTGGGCCTCGGGATCTGGGCCAATGCTCCGTTAAAAGGCAGGGTTGTCGGCCAATCGGATCCTGAGTTCGATTTCTACGGCTACTATGCCATGGAGCTGACCAACACCGTCAGCGTGGTTCCAGGGTTCACCGCGTATACCTACCCAAACGCCAAGCGAAACGACGGATTCTATTCAGCCACTTTCGAACCCAACGTCGCGCTAAACTATACCATCGGCGGCGTGAGGCTGATGCCGAAACTCTATTACGATTTTGCGCGCAAAGGCCCGACGGCCGAATTTACCGCATCGTTCGCCGTCCCGCTAAAAGACTGGGGTACCGAGCTCGACTTCACCGCCAGCGCTGGCACGTACCTTTGGAAAGACGCTATCGCCGACAGAAATCCAGCGGTTAAAAATTGGGGTGATTACTTTCTCGCCGGCGTTTCCCTCCCCTACCAAATCAGCAAGGATTCGCGCGTCATGATTGGCTGGGCGTATACCACGGGCTCCCATAATTTCTTAAAGCAAGGCATTGCGGGAAAAACCCGCAATGCTTCCACCCTCGGGTGCGGCGTCGTGACCCTGAGCTACAGCGTCACTTTTTGAGCCGTGAAGCCAACCATCAGGCTCTTCGAGCCGCACGGTCCCCAATATTATCAGGCGCGCCCAGCCGGTCGCAGCGAATTCAACATCCGCTCGATACGATCACATGCCGCTGAAAGCTTTTCTTCATTCGCGGTGAAGCAGGCCCGCACGTGCCCTGCCCCGGCGTCGCCAAAGGCCGTTCCGGGAATCACAGCGACTCTCTGCTCCGTGAGTAACCGGCGGGCAAATTCGCCCTCGTCGAGGCCAGTGGCGGTGACCGATGGAAAAGCATAGAACGAACCGCGCGGGGCATGGCACACGAGGCCCGCCGCGTTGATCCGCCGAACAAATAAATCCCGGCGCTCGCGATAGCGGTCGCGCATGAATTTGGTCGCGTCATCACCCAAACGCAGCGCCGCCAGCGCTCCTTCCTGGCTGATGCTCGGGGCGCACAGCATCGAATACTGGTGCACCTTCATCATCGCCTCAATCAACGGGGCCGGTCCGCAAGCATAGCCCAGCCGGAATCCGGTCATGGCAAACGCCTTCGAGAAACCGTGGAGCAGAATCGTCCGTTCGCGCATGCCAGGGAGGCTGGCGATGCTCGTGTGGGTGCCTTCAAAAACGAGCTCCGAGTAAATCTCGTCACTGACGACGATCATGTCCTTCTCGATGGCGAATTTCGCGATGCGCTCCAATTGCTCGCGCGAGCACACTCCGCCCGTCGGATTGCACGGGAGATTCAAAAGCAGGAGTTTGCACCCCGGCTGCCAGGCCGCAGCCAGCGCCGGCGCGTCGAGCGAGAAAAGATCGCCTGCATTCGTCGCCACCGGAACGCCGACAGCATGGACCAAGTCCACCGAAGGTGCGTACGAAACATAACACGGCTGATGATACATCACCTTGTCGCCAGGATTGAGCAGCGATCGCAGCGTCAGATCCAATCCTTCAGAAACACCAACGGTTACGAGCACCTCGTCGTCGGGACGATAGCTGACCTTGAAATGTCCTTCGACGTAACGGCAGATTTCCTTCCGCAACTCGGGCAACCCCAGGTTTGACGTGTAGTGCGTCTTGCCGGTGTCCATCGCAGTTTTAACGGCATCGCGAATCGGCTGGGGCGTGTCGAAATCCGGCTCGCCGATGCCGAGCGAAATAACCCCGTCGGTCTTTGCGACCAGCTCGAAGAAATCGCGAATACCAGACCGGCGAAGACCGGCGACATGGCGGGCAATAAAACGCGTGGTATCGAGAGGCTGTTTTGATGAAGAAGTGCTCATGGCGATGGTGGGTGGTCGCGCTGAATTAGCCGAGGCGTTGTTGAACCGCCTGACCCATTTGGGTGGTACTGAGCGGTTGTTTTGGCCGGAGATCAGCCGTGTGATTACCCTCGTCTAAGGCTCGCGCCACGGCATTTTCGATTTCCGCAGCCTCTTTTTCGAGTCCAAGGGAATGACGCAACAGCATCGCGGCCGAGAGAATCGTGCCGACCGGATTGGCAATCCCCTTCCCTGCGATGTCCGGGGCGGAACCGTGAATCGGCTCGTACAGCCCTTTCTTGCCATCACCGAGCGACGCGCTGGGGAGCAAACCGAGCGACCCTGCGAGCACCGCCGCTTCGTCCGTGAGAATATCACCGAACATGTTTTCGGTCACGAGCACGTCGAACTGCGCCGCGTGCGTCACCAAGCGCATCGCCGCCGAATCGACCAATTGGTGCTCAAGCTTGACGCCGGGGTTTTCCTTGCCGACTTCAACCGCCACCTGACGCCACAAGCGCGAGGATTCGAGCACGTTGGCCTTGTCGATCGACGTCACCAATCCGCGGCGACCTTTCGCCAGTTGGAAAGCCAGTTTCACCACCCGGCGAATCTCGCTCCGGCTGTAAATCATCGTGTCAAAAGCCTGCTCGTTTTCGCCCGTGCCTTTGCGCCCGCGCTCACCGAAATAAAGTCCACCGGTCAATTCGCGCACGACCAGGAAATCCACGCCGCGAATCCGGTCGGGCTTGAGCGGCGAAATATGTTCGAGCGACGCCATCGGCCGCACCGGGCGGAGATTCGCGTAAAGCTGCATGCCCTTGCGAAGACCAAGCAAGCCCTGCTCGGGACGCACTTTCGCCGCCGGGTCATCCCATTTGGGACCGCCCACGGCACCCAACAACACCGCATCGGCCGCCTGGCAGGCCGCCAGGGTTTCATCCGGCATCGCCGTGCCCTTCGCGTCAATGGCGCAGCCACCGAGCAGCTGTTCGGTAAACTTAAATTGGTGCCCATGTCGCTTGGCCACGGCTTCGAGCACCAAGCGTGCTTCATTGACCACTTCTGGTCCGATTCCGTCGCCGGATAGCAATACAATTTGAGCGTTCATACGTGTGGATAAAAATTCGGCAGATAACCTGATTCCTCAGGCACTCGCAGCCACTGCGGCCGTCGCCGCGGCCCGAGGCGTGAGAATGAATTCGTAGCCGTCCGCGAGGGCGAGCCACGTGGCATCAAGAATATTGGTGCCGGCTCCAACCGTGCTCCACCGGCGTTCGCCATCGTGCCAGTCGATCAGCACGCGCGTCACCGCACCAGTGCCGCTGTTGCTGTTCAAAATGCGCACCTTGTAATCCGCCAGCTGGATGTTGGCAACCTGCGGGAAAATCGGCTGGAGCGCCTTGCGCAACGCGTTTTCGAACGCATTGACTGGCCCGTTGCCCTCGGCCGCCGTGTGCACTTCATGCCCGCCGATGTTTAACTTGATCGTCGCGTCCGCAATCTGCCGGTCGCCATGGCGGCTGACCATCCCGCGATAGTCGAGCAGGGTAAACAGTGGCCGATAATCCGGCGACACCCGGCGGATCAACAGCGCAATGCTCGCCTCGGCCGCCTCAAACGAAAATCCAGCGTGCTCCTTTTCCTTGATGAGTTCGATCACCTTCGCACCGGTCGCCACGTCGAGATTTTGGAGACCGAGTTCCTCCGCCTTCGAAACAAGATTAGCACGGCCCGACTGCTCGCTCACGACCACGCGCATCTGATTGCCGACAAGTTTCGGGTCGATGTGCTGGTAGGCATCCGGATGACGCTGCATCGCGGAAACATGCACACCGGCTTTGTGGGCAAACGCGCTGTTGCCGACATACGCCATTTGCTCGTTCGGGGTGAAATTCGCCACCTCGGTCACAAAACTCGCGACTTCGTGCAGATGCGACAACGCTCCTTCCGGCAACGCGCGCATCTTCAGTTTCAATTCGAGATTGGGAATGACGATACAGAGGTTGGCGTTGCCACACCGTTCGCCGTAACCATTCATCGTCCCCTGGACATGAACCGCGCCGGCGCGAATCGCCGCGATACTGCTCGCGACCGCGCACCCGGTATCGTCATGCAAATGAATGCCGACGCGGACTGACGGACCGAAATGCTTGCGCACGGCCTCAACCGTGGCCACCACTTCCCACGGCAGGTGTCCACCGTTTGTGTCGCACAAGACCAGTGTCTCAGCTCCGCCTTTGTTCGCCGCCCCGATCGCCTCGAGCGCGTAATCGGGATTCCGGTCAAAGCCATCAAAGAAATGCTCAGCGTCGTAAATCACGCGTTTTCCCTGCGCCCGCAGATACGCAACCGTTTCCTCGATCATCCTGAGGTTTTCCTCGAGGGTCGTGCGGAGCACTTCCTCGACTTGCAACACGGACGATTTGCCAAAAATACAACAGACCTCGGTGCCGGCCGCGACCAGCGCCTGCACACTCGGATCTTCCTCGGGTTTCAATTTCGCCCGACGCGTCGCGCCGAACGCCACGATCTTCGCGGTCTTCCACTTCTCTTTGCGCGCGAGTTCGAAAAACGCCGCGTCCTTCGGATTCGAACCCGGCCAGCCGCCCTCGATAAACGCCACGCCTAGGTCGTCGAGCTTGCGCGCGATGCGCAACTTGTCGTCAGCCGAATACGAAATGCCCTCCGTCTGCGCACCGTCGCGCAACGTGGTGTCGAAAATTTCGATCAAGGGTCGGCTGTCGGCTGTCGGCATCGTAAACTCAGGTGGTGGTTAGACTCATTCGATAAAAACAGCGTGGCGCGGACGATTTCGCCGTTCGCTAAATCGTCCGGGCCCGCGAAGATTACTTCGAGATCGTGACCGGATTCAGGAACGGCATCATCGCACGCAGCTTGGCGCCGACGACTTCAATCTTCTGACCGCGTTCCTTGTTGCGGAACTTGTTCATGGTCTTGCGACCATACTTGTTGTTCTCGTCGATGAAGCGCTTGGCGAATTTGCCGGTCTGGATGTCCTTGAGGATGCGCTTCATTTCGGCCTGCGTCTTCTTCGTGACGACGCGCGGGCCGGAAACGTAATCGCCCCACTCCGCGGTGTCGGAAACGGAATAGCGCATGTAGTTGAGGCCACCGCGATACATCAGATCGACGATCAGCTTCAGCTCGTGCATGCACTCGAAGTACGCGATCTCGGGCTGGTAGCCGGCATCGACGAGCGTCTTGAAGCCTGCCTTGACCAACTCGGCGCAACCGCCGCAAAGCACGGCTTGTTCACCGAAAAGATCCGTCTCGGTTTCTTCCTTGAAAGTGGTCTCGAGCACGCCGGCGCGAGTGCAACCGATCGCGCGGCCATACGAGAGCGCGAGTTTCTTGGCGTTGCCGGTGGCGTTCTGATAAACGGCGATGAGGCCGGGGACGCCGCCGCCTTCCTGGAACACTTCGCGGACGCGGTGGCCGGGGGACTTCGGGGCAATCATCGTGACGTCCACATTCTTTGGTGGAACGATGCCATTGAAGCGGATGTTGAAGCCGTGGGCAAACATCAGCATCTTGCCCGCAGTCAGGTGCGGGGCAATGGACTCGCGATACAAACGGGCCTGAACGTGGTCGGGCACCAGAACCATGATGACGTCAGCCCAGGCGGACACATCGTCCACGGAGCCAACCGCGAGACCGGCTTTCTTCGCCTTGGCGGCGGACTTGCTCTTGGGAGCGAGGCCAACGCGAACGGAAACGCCGCTTTCCTTCAGGTTCAGTGCATGGGCGTGGCCCTGTGAGCCGTAGCCGATGATGGCGACGTTTTTGTCGCGAATGAGCGCGAGATTCGCGTCTTTGTCGTAGTAGATTTTAGCCATGGTATAAAATGAGATGAGGGTTGAGAGCCGTTAAGTTGAAATCGGAAAGATCAAACCGACATGGAAACGCCGGAATCGTGTTCGTGACCGACTTCGGTGCGAACCAGCGGTGGAGCGGAAGAAATCAATTCCTTGCCGCGCGCCATGGCGACTGCACCCGTACGGACGGTTTCGATGATACCGTAAGGCCGCAACACGGTTTCCAGTTTGCCGATTTTATCGGGTGCTCCGCTGACTTCGATGACGACCGTCGATTCGTCGACGTCGACCACATGAGCGCGGAAAACCTCGACGAGCTGCAGCACTTCGCCCCGGTTTTGCGGCGTAACTTTCACTTTGATAAGACCGAGTTCGCGCATGAGCGCGAATTTGTCGGTGAGGTCGTCAACGCGCAGCACGTTGACCAACTTGTAGAGATTGGCCTCCACGATGCGGGCGCCGGCGTCGGTGGCGTCGACGACGACGGTCATCCGGGAAACGCCGGGCTGTTCGGTGCGACCGACGGTGAGCGAGTCGATATTGAAGTTACGGCGACGGAAGAGCGAAGAGATCCGGTTGAGCACGCCGGGGACGTCTTCCACGTAAGCAATGAGCGTATGTTTAGCCATGGGGGAATAGTTTAGCGGCGGACGGTTTTAGCAGCCTTGCGAGCGGCCGGGCGCACCGCTTTGGCGGAAGGTTTCTTGGATTTCGCGTGGCCGTTCAAGGCAACCGCTTCGGCTGTCGCCTCGGCGAACACATTCGGCAGAGCGGATGATGGCATTTCCCAGTCCTTGTCGGAACCGGACTCCACCATCACATCCTGCTTCGGACGACGAATCATGGCGTCGAGCGCAGCACCCGCTGGAACCATCGGGAACACCGTGTCTTCCTTCTCGACCACGAAATCGATGACCACCGTGCCCTTGGCCGCGAGCGTCTTCTCGACAGTGGATTTCACGTCGGAACGTTTATCGCACAGCAAGCCGGTGAGACGATAGGCCTCGGCCAGCTTCACGAAATTCGGACCGGTCATCGGCGTGGCGGCGTAGCGCTTGTCGTAGAAAAACTCCTGCCACTGACGCACCATGCCAAGGAAGGCGTTGTTGATAATGGCCACGTTGACCTTGATCCCTTCCTGCTCGGCGGTTGCGAGTTCGCAAGAGGTCATCTGGAATCCGCCGTCGCCGACGATCACCCACACGTCCTTCTTGGGACAGGCGAACTTGGCGCCAATCGCGGCCGGGAGCGCAAAGCCCATCGTGCCGAGACCACCCGAGGTGATGAGCGAGCGGGGTTTGTCGTGGTGGAAATACTGGGCTTCCCACATCTGGTGCTGACCCACGTCCGTCACGACAATGGTGTCGCGATTCTGCGTGAGACGCCAGATGTCGTTGATGACATGCGCGGCATAAAGATGACCGCTGTCGGGCAGATTTTTGATATCGCGCACCGAGGAATCGCCGCGATTCACATTGATGGTGGCCCACCATTCCGGGTGCTCCGCCTTCTTCACCTGCGGCTGAATGAGCGCGAGCACTTCGCGGAGATCGCCAATGAGCGCGACGTCCACCGGGACGTTCTTATTGATCTCGGTCGGATCGATATCGACGTGGATTTTCTTGGCGTTGACAGCGTAGGTTTTGAGGTTGCCCGTGACGCGATCGTCAAAGCGCATGCCGAGGGCGATCAATAAATCCGCCTGCTGGATGGCTTGGTTAACCCACGCCTCACCGTGCATGCCCATCATCCCGAGATTAAACTCGGACGAAGCGGGAATGGCACCGATGCCGAGGAGCGTGGTGGTGATCGGAATATTCGCGGCCTTGGCGAGCTTCAGCACTTCGGCGGTCGTGCCGGATTTGAGGATCCCCTGCCCCGCGAGAATGAGCGGCCGTTTGGCGGAATTAATCAACTCCGCCGCCCGGGCATATTCGGACGCCGGCGCGTGATAACTCGGACGATAACCGGGCAAACGTGGAGCAGCGCCCTCCCAATCGAATTCAGCCGTCAACTGCTGCGCGTCCTTGGTGATATCGACCAACACCGGACCCGGACGACCACTCTTGGCGATGTAGAACGCCTCGCGAATCGCGCGGGCGATGTCACCCGGCTTTGTCACGAGGTAATTGTGCTTCGTGATAGGAAGCGTGACGCCGGTCACATCGGTTTCTTGAAAGGCATCAGTGCCGATTGCTTTCGAGCCGACCTGGCCGGTGATGCAGACGATCGGTGAAGAATCCATCATCGCGGTGGCGATGCCGGTGACGAGGTTCGTCGCGCCGGGGCCAGAGGTGGCGATGCAGACGCCCACCTTGCCGGTGGCGCGGGCATAACCGTCCGCCATATGCGCCGCCATCTGCTCATGCCGCACGAGGACAT
>JAYVMJ010000114.1:0-4103 GCA_043759025.1 Verrucomicrobiota bacterium
CGACTTGAATTCCGGCGCGTTGTAGTGGCGACCTTTGGCCTCCCCCAACGTTGAATCAACCTCTTGCGCGTTCAAAACCCGCCAGTAGCGGAAGTCGGGCTAAAATCCGGATCCCAGCCGCTCATTTTGGCGGTGCAATCACGGTGACGGTCCCCGATTCCGCCGCGCACCGCAATCCGGACGCGACTGGTTATTTGCCGAGAACTTTGCGCAGCATTTTTCCGAGATCACCCACGCGGTAGGGTTTGGTCAGATAACCGAGGAAACCCATTTCGTAAAACTGGCGGGCCATCTCGTCGTTGTCGTAACCGCTGGTCATGATCGCGCTCACCTCGGGGTCGAGGTCGCGCAGATGGCGATAGGTCAATTCACCGCCCATGCCGCCGATGATCGTGAGATCCATGATGACGACGTCGTAAGGGCGACCGATATTGAGGTAGCGTTTGTAGTACTGGATTGCCTCCTCGCCGTTGCGGGCGAGATCGTATTTGTAGCCGAGACTTTCGAGCATGCCGCCGGTGAGCGCGCAGATGTTTTCGTCATCGTCCATGAAGAGCACGCGGCCGGTTCCGAAGCGCAGGGTCGGGGCCCGACGGGCTTCGACTTCCTCGGGATTTTCCGCCTGCGGAAGAAACACGGTAAAGGCCGTACCGACGCCCACCTCGGTGTCCACGCCCATCTGACCGCCGTGGCGTTTGACGATGGAGAGCACGGTGGCCAGGCCAAGCCCGGTGCCGGTTTTTTTCGTGGTGAAAAATGGATCGAAGATTTTGTCGACAAACTCCGGCTTGATGCCGCTGCCATTGTCGCGGACTTCGACGGCGACGTAAGTCCCGGCGGGGAGCGGCGCAATTTGCCCATCCTCCAGCGTAACATTGCCCGCGCTGACCCAAATCTGGCCCAAGCCGGTGGTCATCGCCTGGATCGAATTGATGACGAGGTTTTGGAAAACCTGAAGAATCTGCGCGCGATCGACGCAGACGGCCGCGGTGTCCGGGGCGACGTTGAGCTCGATCTTCACGGTCGAGCCGGCGCCGGCGAGGCGGACGGACTCGGAAAGAATATCGGACGGCTTGAGCACCTGACGAACGGACGTGCCGCCCTTGGCAAAGGTGAGCAATTGTTTTGCGAGAGCCTTGGCCGCGAGGCAGGCGCGCTCGCTGTTTTCCAAGCCGCTGTAATCGTGGTTTTCCTTCGCCACGGAAACGCCGCCAAGGATCGTCGTGAGCAGGTTGTTGAAGTCGTGCGCGATCCCGCCGGCGAGCTGGCCGAGCGATTCGAAGCGGTTGGCGCGGACCAATTCCTCGGGCGTCAGGCTCATCTCCTCCGGATTGCGGAAAACGATCACCACCCCTGCGGTCTGGCCGGTGGCGCCGACGACAGGCCGGGCGCTGAAAGTCACCGGTTGCAAAGTTCCGCTGCCATTATCGAGGGAGAATTCGTCGTTGAGCGGCGTCGCTTCGTTGGCGGTCAGCGCCTTGGCCACCGGGCTTTCGCCGGCTTGGCCGTTGTGACGGTGGATCAGCCGGAAAACATCGCCGGCGTTTTGATTCAGCGCGTCCTCGTGAGTTCGGCCGAGCAACTGTTCGGCCTTCGTGTTGAGGAACACGACCTGGCCGTTCGCGTCGGCGAGCAGGACGGCCTCGTGTAATTCCGCGAGCAGCACCGTGAGGTGGGCGAGGGACAGGCCCGGGCTGCCACTGTGGGGCATCGCGCCGACATTTTCCGGCATTGGCACGACAAAGCCCAACACGCGTTGCAGATCCTTGCGGCGGGAAATTTGTCGGACGACACTTGCGTGGACGAGAATTTCGCGGCCTTCGCGATGACGCAGTCGCAACACGTCCGAATACGCGATTTGATTGGGGTTTTGCGCGAGAAAGTAGGCTGGCAGGCCTGCCAGGGTTTCGTCCATGGGTAACACGCGCAGGAACGATTCGGGGGTATCGGACAATTCCGCTTCGGAATAGCCGAGCAGCGATTTGAAGCCGGGCGAGAGCCAGAAAAGTCCCGAGGAAAAGTCCAAATCGAACACGCCGACGCGGCCGCGATCGCCGAGTTGTTGCAAACGCTCCTCGGCGCGAAGGCCCGCCTCCTCAAATTCCTTGCGATCACCGATGTCCAGTTGGGCTCCGACGACGCGTTGCAGGGAACCGTTGGGTCCGTAGATTTGAACGCCTACGCTCTGGACCCACACATAATCTCCGCGCGCGTGACGCATCCGGAACTCAAGCGAGTATTGGCGCGCACCGGTCGTTCCGCCGCGGCTCTGGCGGTCCGGTGCGGCGGCGGAATCGTCGGGGTGAATCAACAGCAGCCACGATTCGTAGGTATTGGGCAGATCGGCGTCGGCATAGCCGAGCAGACGTTTCCAACTCGGCGAATAATAGACCTCGTGTTTCAGGAAGTTGAGATCGAAGAAACCGAGCGGCCCGCGGTCGTTGAGCACCGCGAAAAAATTGTCGGCGGCGAGGACGGTGGAGAATGGCGGCGTGGAAAGGACGGGAGCCACCACCGGAGCCGGCAGATTGACGAAGGCAAAATAGGTAACCGGGGTTTCGGTCGCGCGTTCGATGCGCACCGAGCAATCGTGCGCGGCGGCCTCCTTGGGTTGCATCTGCAGCGTGAGCGGCTGGATTTGTGCGGCGGCCAGCACGACCTCCCATTGGGACTGTACCCAGCCGGAATCGCGGGAGATAACCTCGAAAATGAAGAGGCTGGGAAAGCTGTCGCCGATCAATTCAGTCGCGGACGCCTGCCAGAGAGTGCATGCGGCGGCGCTCGCCATTTGAACTACGCCATTGGTGTCCAGCACCAGGACGGCGGTCCCGGATTGTCCTAGGGATTTGTATGAGAAGCTCGGGGTCGAAGCAGGCACAGGTAGTAAGATTTGTAAATTATCTGGGGGTGCGACCAGACAAGACTCGCGGGGAGGAGCGACCGGAATGAATCTTTAAATCGATTTTACCACTTTTAGGAAAAAAAGATTTAAGTCTAGGGATTATCCTGCGGTTTTTCCGTCCTGCCAGGCCCGCACGCGCTTTTCCAGCACCTCGATCCACCCGGGTTGATCGTTGAGGCACGGGATGTGCTCGAACCATTGGCCGCCCGACGCCTTGTAACTTTCGGCCCCTTGAATCCGGATTTCCTCCAGCGTTTCCAGGCAATCCGTCACGAACGACGGGGTGATGACGAGCAGTCGTTTTTTTCCCGCCTTGGGCAAATCCTTGAATTCATAATCCGTGTACGGCGTGATCCATGGTTCGCCGGCGAGGCGGGATTGAAAAGACATCGACCATTTTGCCGGATCGAGTCCGGCTTTGCGGGCAAAGGCCTGGGTGGTGCGCGTGACCTGAGCCTTGTAACAGGTGCCTTGGACGGGGCTGCAGACGTTGCAACAATCGGGGACCTGCAGGCAGTGGGCGTGGGAGGAGTCGGCTTTTCGCAGATGCCGCTCCGGAATGCTGTGATAGCTGAAAAGCAAATGATCGTGGGGTTTGGCGAGGTAGGGGCGCGCGCTTTCGACCAGCGCGGAGATATAATCTTCGTCCTCGAAATAGGGCTGCACGCATTCGATCTGCATGTCCGGTGCGATTTTGGCGGCTTCGTTGCGGACCTTGACCACCACGGTTTCCCAACTCGACATGGCATAGTGGGGATATTGGGGGAAAAGGAGCAGGCGTTCGGTGCCAGCGGCCGCGAGTTTGCGCAACGCGTCGGGAATCGATGGGTTGCCATAGTTCATCGCTAGCTCGACCGGTCGATCGATCCGTTGTTGCAATTTGGCTTGGGTCCGCTGGCTCGTGACCACCAACGGGGAACCTTCTTTTGCCCAAATCGTGCGGTAAGCACGGGCCGATTTTGGCGCCCGGAACGGCGTGATGATCCAGTTAACCAACATCCAGCGGAACGGCTGGGCCGGTTTGTCGATCACGCGTTCGTCCCCGAGGAATTCGCGCAGATAGCGACGGACATCCGGTACGGAAGTCGAATCGGGTGAACCAAGATTGAGCAGTAAAACCGCGCTATTAGGCATGCTTTCCATTCATCAATGGGGCTTTGCAGTTTGTCAAACGAGAGGTCGTGTCGGGTGGTCTCTTTGC
>JAYVMJ010000115.1:0-5285 GCA_043759025.1 Verrucomicrobiota bacterium
AATCGTCGCAGGGGATTTCCGGCGCGTGAGGGATCACGCGCCCTGCAAGCGGGTGCGCGATTCAGGGAGTGTGTAGTCTATCTTGCGGTTTTATGAGTAACCACCGTCGCTTCAGCCTTGGCTACCTGACCTAAAAATGTCCGCAGAGCGCCGTATCGTTCCGCAGGGACGGTCGCGGCGAGCAATGTCGGCGAGCGCTTATAAATGAGGGTGCCCTTTACGACGGTGTATTCGCCGGAGTATCGTCCGTAGTCGCTGATGATCGAACTCGCCTGCGGCAGGTCCATCACGGCCGTGCCCGAGGGCAAGGGCAATCGATAGACCGGCCTGATGACCACCGGTTGCGCGCGGACCAGGGCGGTAAACACCGGAACCGTATTGCGCGTCAACAAATCCAGTCGGACCAGCAGAAACTTGTCCTGAACGAACTGCCCGAACTCGCGGGCCGAGAATTCCAAGCGGGTTTGATAGCGTCCATCCGCCTCATCCTCCTCCACCGGATCCGCCACTTGTAATCCCGAGAAGCGAGCGGGCGATCCGTTTGACCCAATAGTCGCGTTTGGCCGCCGGTGAAGCGAGATGCGCCCTGGCCTCTGTCTTCGGCGGCGGATTCTCCCGAATCCAACTCAGTCAACGCGCCCTTCACGGCCCTTGAAGAGAGGAGAGTCAGATCGATGCGGGTCTTACTTCCCCAAGCCTGTTCGGGCGGGAAGTCGGGGAGTCGCGTCAGGCCGGTCTCGCGATCGCGAACGATCAGCGCGAGCCCTCCGTGCTCATACCATGGCAACTGACCCAGCGGCACCCACGGATGGGTAGGATCGAAAAACAGCAACCGTCCAAATACCGGATGCGTGATTTCGGCGGGATTGGTCAGCCCTTCCGGCAATTCAATGGCCGTGATCGCATGATTGAATTGTTGACCGGGCCAATCGGCCTGTACCGAACGCCCAATCCCGACCAGCACGACTGCAATGTGCGAACGGAAGCCGGCTTCGCGGAGCAAGGCTTCCAGCAGGTTCGCCTTGTCCTTGCAGTCTCCATAACCCACGCGCAGGACATCGCTGGCCAAGCGGGGACGGTATCCAAAGCCGATACCGCCATTTTCGTACTGCTGAATGTATGTTTGTTTCTGGGCGAATTGAGCAATCGCTTCCAGTTTTGCCCAAGGATCCTTCAGGCCCGCCGTCAATCGAGCCACGGTCTCCGTGATCTGCGCACTGATATCACACTGCGAGTTGATCACGCGATCGTTCCATTGCGCGAAATCCGCCCAAGTTTCCATGCGGGGAATGGCCGTGGCCGTGCCGGGCGGTGGCTGGATCTTGAGCGCCACATAAACGGGTGCGGCCGGGCGCGGCGCCCAAAGTTCGTTCCTGATTGCCGGCACGTCGGCGAGTTCCCAAGTCGAGACGGAGCCATCGGAAGAAACGCGGGGCTCGACGGACCTGCCCTTGAGCCAGAAAATGTCGGGCCGCCAACCGCCGGAACCTGCACCACCAACCGTCCGCGTCGCAACGGCAACTCGCCGCCAAAGGTCAATTGATCCTGCCCTGAATTATGCCGGCGGATCACAGTCACTTCACCGCCGTAAACATCGCCGACCTCCGCAGTAGTGGAGAGGTGGGAGCGCCATCGGATATCGGTGTAGAGCGTCGTGGAATTCATGTCGGCGATATTCGCCCAATCCTTCCGTCGATAAGCCGTCGGACGTTTTCCGGTCGCCGGCAACAGCCAGGCGTCGGCCGCGACGATCTCGTCGGATTTATCCACAAATCCCACCCGCATTCGGGTGTATCTTTCACCGCCGGGATGGCGCACCCGCACCGCGTAACGCAGCACCTCGCGCCATTCGCCCTGCTCGCTAATCGTAATGATCGTCTCGTCGCGCAGGATTTCCGCCTGGTTCTGCTCATGCAGCGCAATCGGCATCGGAGTCAGCGAGGCATCCCGCACCAGCAAGACAGGAGGACTCGAAGCCGCCTTCGTCATCAACGCCGTCGCGAAACATGTCGCCACCGCGATGGCGAAGCGGATCTGTGGTGAGCGCAAAAACAACGGCTCAAATCTCGGGAGCACTGCCGACCTCCTCGGGTGGCTCGATTTCCGGAGCCGGTGTCACCGCCGGCATGGCCGGGGTGGGAACGTGACCGGGTTTCGGCTTGAGCACCAGCGTGTCGGTCTCGGCCGCCAGCTTTTTCATCGCGCTCGTGGGACGCTCCAAGCTGCAAGCTTCACCCGCCAGATAATTGGTGAACTCCTCCCAGTTCTGAAAGGAAAACGAGAAATTCCCGGAAGCCAGCCAAATGATGATATACGCGCGGATATCCTGATCAGGAAGTGCGACCTTCTCTTTGCGATACGCGGGAATATTGGACGCCCGCACCACCAGTTGAGAATCCCGCTCCTTTCCCTTCGTCGCGTTTGGCAGGTTGCACCCACTCAAACCGGTTTCGTAGCCTCGGTTTTTGTGAAAGGCGTCGCTTCCAATGGTAAATGAAAGGGATCGAATCGGATAGGGCTCCTGAAACGGGATGATGCGTTAGCCGGCGTATCCGTTCAGCGCATCCATATTTTCATCAATCCGCTGGTAATATTCCACCAAGTCGCCCGGTCGCAGATCGGTAATGACCAACTGATACAAATCGGCACCGGACACGAGCACCGCGTTGTCGTTGTCATCGACCACAAACCCGCTTCGCGCCCCGCCGCCCCGCCCGCGCTCCACCGCCTTGGTCCGACTGAAATCCTTCATCGCATATTCACGTACCGTGCCATCAGCCCGCGTCACCCGCGCCCCGCAATCGTCCAGGACGGCCGGCCGGTTGACGATTATTTTTATGCGACCGACGCTTTCGGCGGCGCGTTCATCGTAAATGATCGTGCGATGGAAATCCTCATTGGAGATACCGCTATCGCTGAACGATAGGTGACGCTTGGCGAGCAACACCTCGGCCCCCGCTTCGGTGGCTTCAGCCGATTCGGGTTTGGCTCCGATGTGCTCGGCCGGGATCTTCTCCCAGTGGTAGGCGGCCGAAACGTTGCCGAAGGCCATGCGATCAGAACCACCAACTGCACCATCCGCCGCATCAGGCGACCGAAGGGCGCGGCGGACGATAGTCTTGCCGGCGCCAAGGTGGAATGAAGCAACAGGGGAATAATGGGGTGTTAAAACCGGCTCCAGCAGCTCCCCAACAGGCCACAGTCGCATTTCCAAATCAAACCAAATTGACTGAAACCACTTTCCAAGGCTTTCGCTCAGCGTGGTTATAATTTCCGGAGCGCCGTCAGCAGTTGTTTAAAATCTTTGGGCAACGGCGCCGTCAGATCCATCACTTTGCCACTCACGGGATGTGCGAAAACGAGGTGCTCGGCGTGCAACATTACGCGCGCGACTGCCGGCATCGCTGGATTTTGTTTCCAGCCGTAGGTGCCGTCACCGAGCAGCGGGTGACCGATCGATTTTAAATGGACGCGGATTTGATGAGTGCGTCCCGTATGAATGCGGCAGCGGACCAGCGCGGCGAGTGCGCCGAATTTCTTCTCGATCTGCCAATCCGTTTTTGACGGTCGGCCACCCTCGCCGGTCGTCATCCGATGGCGATGCACCGGATGTCGGCTGATGGCGCTATCAATGGTACCGCTGTCTTTTTTCGGCACACCGGAAACCAACGCCACGTATTCTTTTTTCAGGGTACGCGACGCAAATTGATCCGCCAGGGCGCGGTGAGCGACGTCGTTTTTGGCCACCACGAGCAGTCCGGTGGTTTCCTTATCCAAGCGATGAACGATTCCCGGACGTTCAACGCCACCGACCCCGCTCAATTCGCCGGCGCAATGGGCCAGCAAGGCGTGAACCATGGTGTCTTCGCCGGTACCCACGCCCGGATGCACCACCATGCCCGCCGCTTTGTTCAGCACGATGATGTGCTTGTCCTCGAAGATGACACTGAGCGGAATATCGACCGGCTTGAGCAGCATCGGCGTCGATTCGGGAAATGAAAACATCATCACTTGCCCCGCCTTCACTTCGACGTCTTGCGCGATCACCTTGCCATCGACGGCGACTAAACCGGCCTCCAGCGCCCGCTGAAAAGCGGAACGGCTATGTTCGGGAAACGCCTGCGCGAGCAGCTTGTCCGCACGTTCGCGGCGAATGCCGTCCGGGACGGTGTAGGTGGTGGGTGAACTCACGAGGTTGATTGAATGGCGGGTTTCCGTCGGCGATCGAACGGCGGATTAGGGATAATCCGCCCTACCCGTTATGATTGCGTCGAGATCATCCAGCCACGGTTGTTTTTGCGCGGCTGAAAGCGACGCAACTTCAAAGCCGTTTCGCGCGAACCGAGCCAGCTCTTTCCGCGTGAAGCCCAATCCATAGGCTATGGCGAGGTATTCCTCGTTAACGGAGTTGGCGAAACAGAGCGGATCGTCGGTGCTGATTGTGCAACGAACGCCGGCTTCGCTCAGTCGGCGCAGCGGGTGAAGGCCCAGATCGGGAAACACTTTGAGACCGACGTTGCTGATCGGGCACACATCGAACGTCACGCCGCGATCCACCGCCAGTTGGATAACGGCGGGGTCTTCGATCGCTCTCACGCCGTGTTGAACGCGGGTCACTCCGAGGATTTCGATCGCCTCGCGGACGCGGGCCGCGCCGTCGAACTCACCCGCATGGCATTTCGTGACCTTGCCCGCCGCACGAAGGCGTGCCCAAATGGCCGCGGTGTCAGGCTCGGTGCGCAATGTCTCGATTCCGTGTAAGTCGACGCCAGCCAGATCGCCCCAAGAGTGCAGTTGATCGACGACAGGCCGTAATGTGCCGCTGATATCACTTCGCAGCATCCCCGCAAAGACGCGCACTTCGATTTCCGGAGGAGCCGCTGATTTGATTGCCGCGATGATTTCCGGGCCGGGAACGTTGATGAATCCGCTGATGGGCAGATGAAAACTCGTCTCCACGTACTTAACGTTCTGCGCGACGTGTTTCGCGAACATCGCCTTGGCCGCTTCGTGATAACGTTCCGCCGAAGAGAACCACGGCAGCGCATTGGCGAGCAGTTGTTGCTCAAAATCGGGAAACGATGCGTAACGATAATCGCGTTCCCGAAACGCCGGAAAAGCCGGATACGCCTCGGGACGCCAATCACGGAGCAACTCATACGGCAACGCCCCTTCAACGTGCAGGTGCGTTTCCGTCTTCGGTATCGACTGGATGAAGGCGGCGAGTGATGAGTCGGGGGTCATAAACCACAGAATACACCGAAAACACAGAACGCGGAAGCGTC
>JAYVMJ010000116.1:0-2202 GCA_043759025.1 Verrucomicrobiota bacterium
AAGGCTATCTGGCACCACGTATTTGCCCGAAAAAATTTATTCGAAGGCGAATATTTATCTGTAGACGCCTTTAGTCGGCAAAGTCCGACAGGCTGCTAGCCGACGGGGAAAATTGGGGTGGCACGGTGCGGAAATCCCGTTTGCGTTCGATGGCGTCCCAATTTACCGATATTCCCTCATGTCAGCCACGAGCACCACGTCCGCCCCGATCACGCCCACGCAACTGCCGGATGCCGCCGGTCATTTTGGTGCCTACGGTGGCGTCTTCGTTCCGGAAACGTTGATGACGGCGCTGTCGGACCTGACCAAAGCCTACGAGAAGGCGCGGGACGAACCGGCGTTTCAGAAGGAATTGAGGCACCATCTCAAGGAATTCGCCGGACGCCCGACGGAACTCTATTTTGCGGAACGCCTGACCGAGCATTGCGGCGGAGCGAAAATTTATTTCAAGCGGGAGGATTTGTTGCACACGGGCGCGCACAAGATCAACAACGCCCTAGCTCAGGCGCTCCTCGCCAAGCGGATGGGTAAAAAGCGTATCATTGCTGAAACCGGTGCCGGCCAACACGGTGTCGCGACGGCCGCCGCCTGCGCGAAATTTGGTTTGGACTGCGTCGTGTACATGGGCGCGCACGACATGGAACGTCAGGCGTTGAACGTGTTTCGGATGCGCTTGATGGGAGCGGAAGTTCGCGGCGTGGAGGCCGGTCAAAAGACGCTCAAGGAAGCGATCAACGAAGCGATGCGCGACTGGGTGACGAATGTTCGGAGCACGCACTACATTCTCGGCACCGCGTATGGTTCCCATCCGTATCCCATGATGGTGCGGGATTTTCATCGCGTGATTGGCCAGGAGGCGAAGGAGCAGATTATGGCGCGCGAAGGCCGTTTGCCCGACGAATTGGTCGCGTGCGTGGGCGGCGGCAGCAATGCCATCGGACTCTTCTTTGATTTTCTAACCGACGCCAATGTTCGCATGTTCGGCGTCGAGGCCGGCGGACTGGGTATTACGCGCGGCGATCACGCCGCGAGATTTGCGGGCGGACGGCTCGGCGTTTTGCAGGGCTGCAAGACGTTCATTTTGCAAGACACCGACGGACAGATCGAGCTGACGCACTCGGTATCAGCGGGGCTCGACTATGCGGCGGTCGGGCCCGAACACGCTTTTTATCGAGACAAAGGCCGCATCGAATTTGCCTATGCGACCGACGACGAAGTGCTCGCCGCGTTCCAGCTTTGCTCGCGCCAGGAAGGGATTATTCCCGCGCTCGAAAGCACGCACGCGTTGGTCCACGGCATGAAACGCGCGAAGGCCCTGGGTAAGGACAAAATCATAATCGTTAATTTGTCCGGCCGTGGAGATAAGGATGTTCAACAAGTCGCCGCGATTCTCGCCGGGAAGAAGTGACCAAGAGAGGAAACGGTAGGGCGCGTTGTCCCTGACGCGCCGGGGGTGTGAGCCACCTCGCAATCGTGCGAAGCGAATCAAACTTTCGGAAGGGTTGCCCACGAAGCCCACGAAAGTTCACGAAATAGAAGACCTTAAACGGGGAGAGTGAGTTGGCTTGTCCCTGCTTCGTTTTCGTGAGGTTTCGTGTATTTCGTGGGGGAAAAACGGATTGCTCTATTCCTCGGTGATCTCGGTGACTCCTCAGTGCGCTCTACTGTCGAGATCCTGAAGTTACCAGCCCTTGATGAGCGGGCCCCCGGAACTAAGACACACTGACGATGAGTCAGCGTACACTGTTAAAGATTTCGCCTCCCTATTTTGGCGAAATCATCAGCGGTTAAAAAGCTCTCCCCCTGAAAGGTATCAGCCGCGCCGAGCGGCCTCGATTTTGGCGACGTCGATTTTCCCCATTTCCATCATCGCGGCGAATGCTCGTTTGGCCTCCGCACCTCCCGCAGCCATCGCTTCGGTCAACACCCGCGGGGTGATCTGCCAAGACAGCCCCCAGCGGTCCTGGCACCAGCCGCAGGAGCTTTCCTGGCCGCCGTTGCCGACAATCGCATTCCAGTAGCGGTCGGTCTCCTCCTGGGTGTCTGTCGCGATTTGAAAGGAGAAAGACTCGTTGTGCTTGATAGCCCGGCCCTCCATTGAGACCTAGCAGCCTGTCGGACTTTGCCGACTGAAGGCGTCTACAGATAAATATTCGCCTTTGAATAAATTTTTTCGGGCAAATACGTGGTGCCAGATAGCCT
>JAYVMJ010000117.1:0-2437 GCA_043759025.1 Verrucomicrobiota bacterium
CGGCCGAAAATCCCCGCGAACATCTGCGCCATTCCCACGGCAAATGTCGGCGCGCCGCCCGTGCGTCCCACCATGGTTTTCTCGCCCACGCTCGCCGCCAGCGCCGTCATTTGATCGGTCGTCACCGGATACCCGAGCGCACTAACTTTGGCGACCACCGCCGCAGCCTCGCCTTTCATATTGATCGCAAAATATTGCCCCGGCTCCATCGCGCAGGCCGCGATCAAGGCCATGATGCCCACAACCATTTCCGTGATCATTGCCCGGTAACCCACCACGCGGGCATGGCTTTCGCGCATCAGCATTTTGGGCGTGGTGCCCGAGGAGATCAGCGCGTGAAACCCCGAGACGGCCGCGCAGGCGATCGTGATAAAACAAAACGGAAACACCGAGCCCGCCACCACCGGGCCGGTGCCGTCGATGAATTTCGTCAACGCCGGCATCTTGAGCACCGGACCGATCACGACGATTGCGATCCCGAGGGCGGCGACGGTGCCGATCTTCATAAAAGTGCTGAGGTAATCGCGCGGGGCGAGCAGCAGCCACACCGGAAAAATTGAAGCCACGACGCCGTAGCCCATGATCCACCACGCGAGCGTCGTGCCGCGCAGCGTCAACCAACCTTCGAACGCCGTGCCTTGGATAAATTGTCCGCCCCACACCGACGCGAGCAACGCCCCGACGCCAAAAACACTTGCGGCCGCCAGCCATTTTCCACCACCTCCACCAAACCGCATCGCACAACCCATCACGACCGCGATTGGCATCGTCGCCGCGATCGTGAACAAGCCCCAGGGACTCTCCGCGAGCGCATTAACCACCACCAAACCGAGCACCGCCAGCAGGATCACCATGATGGCGATGATGCTCACCAACGCCGCCAGTCCAGCGAAAGGACCAATTTCTTCGCGCACCATTTGCGCCAGCGATTTCCCACTCCTTCGCACCGAACAAAACATAATCACGCAGTCGTGGACCGCACCACCCAGCGTCGCGCCAATCAGCATCCAGAGCATGCCCGGTAAAAAACCGAATTGCGCCGCGAGCACCGGCCCGACCAACGGTCCGGGTCCGGCGATGGCGGCGAAATGATGTCCGAAAACCACCCATTTGTTGGTCCGGACAAAATCGTGGCCGTCCTCTTGAACGACTGCGGGCGTCGCCCGCATTTCGTCGAGCGTCAGCACCTTCGCCATCAACCACGCCGAATGGAAACGATACGATACGGCAAAAACGCAAACCGCCGCGACCACCATCCACAGCGCGCTGACTGGTTCGCCGCGCGACCACGCCAGAATTGCGATCGAGCCAACCCCGAGAGCGACGACCGCAGTCCAAACAACGATTCGAAGCCAACGCGGGGTTTTCATCGAACGGATCAAAAACGCTCTGATATCACGGCGAGGCGGGATTACTTCGATTCAACTCAAAGCTTCGGAAATTTCACCCACTTCGCACCCTGCCGCGAACTCTTCACGGTTGTTTCGATGAACACCATGCCTTCCACGCCGTCTGCGATGGTCGGGAAATCCACGTCCTTCGGGATCGGTTTCCCACTGACCTCCGCCTCGATCGCACGGAAGGCTTCCCGATAGATATTCCCAAACGCTTCGAGATACCCCTCGGGATGCCCGGCCGGAATTCGGGTAAAGCGTGAGGCCGCAGCGGCGATATAACCGTGGCCGCGCCCCCAAATCTGGCGCGGCTGATCCGGAAATTTCACGATCAGCTGGTTCGGATGTTCCTGGTGCCATTCGATCGCGGCCTTGGTGCCGTAGACGCGAATGTTCAAATTGTTCTCATCGCCCACGCTGATTTGCGACGAATGAATGATGCCTTTCGCGCCGCCCTTGAAACGAACGAGAATATTGCCGTCATCGTCCAGCGCCCGCCCTTTCACAAAAGTGGTCAGATCCGCGCAAAGCGACTCGATGTGCAAACCGGTGATATAGCGCGCGAGGTTTTCCGCGTGCGTGCCGATGTCGCCAATGCAACCCGCCGCACCACTGCGCTTCGGATCGGTGCGCCAGCCCGCCTGCTTCTGACCGGTTTTTTCCAACAGCGTGCTGAGCCAGCCCTGCGGATATTCCGCCACCACCTTGCGAATTTCGCCGAGGAAACCCGACTGCACGAGCTCGCGCGCCTGTTTCACCATGACGTTACCCGTGTAATTGTGCGTCAGCGCAAAAACCTTGCCCGTCTTCTTCACCACTTTCTGCAGGGCCTTCGCCTCCGCGAGATTGAACGTCACCGGTTTGTCGCAGACGACATTAAATCCGCTCTCCAGGAATAATTTCGCCGGAGGGAAATGCTGGTGATTGGGCGTGACGATCACGATGAAATCGAGCCGCTGATCCGCCGGGCGGGCGGACTCGGCTTTGGCCATCTCCTGATAACTGCCATAGACGCGGGAGGGATCGAGAAAGAGGTCCGCCCC
>JAYVMJ010000118.1:0-2213 GCA_043759025.1 Verrucomicrobiota bacterium
CGCGATCAGGTCCTTCTTCGGGCCGACGCGAACGGAGTTCCACGGTTGAAATTTGGATTCCCACAAATCGAAATTATCGTGGTGATTGGCGAGGGCGAAGAAGTACTGGGCGCCCGCGCGTTTGTAGAGCGCCATCAGCGCGTTGGGATTCCATTTCTCGGCCTTCCACGTGTTGATGACGTCCTTAAATCCAAACTGTGATTGTGGGCCGTAGGTTTGGCGGTGGAATTCGTAATCGCGCGGCGCCCACTCGGGCACCTTTTCCAAGTACATGAACCGCGCGTACCAGTCGCCGCGTTCCGGCTGGCATTGCGGTCCCCAGTGCGCCCAGATGCCGAATTTTGCGTCACGGAACCACTCGGGCGTTTGATACTGCTTCAGGGATTTCCACGTCGGCTCGAATTTCCCCGTCTGCATCGGTTCGTCCTTCTCGCTCACCTTGACCATCGAAGGTTCCACGGCGACGGCGGCTGCGGCGGAAATGGCGAACAGGCAGAAAAGCAGCGATGATTTCATGGCGCGAAAATAAGTTGGGGGTTTTGCAGATCGATATGCGTCGGTGCATTCCGATCGCAGGAAAGCATTCCGTCTTTCTCCTGCAATTCAACCACCTGGATTGAGCTCCGGCGCAGATCGGGCGAGTCCTTGTCCTGCGGAGTGATGGTGCCGGCGCGCCCGGGATGCGTGAAATAAAACAGATAGGCGCGTCCGGCGCTCACCACGACCCCGGGATGACCGCCGTTGACCTTGTCGTCGGCGCCCGTGCCGGGCGTTCCCAGGAGATCGCTATGCTGCACGGACCAGTGCAGGAGATCGTCCGAACGATAAACCCCGAGTCCCTTCCATAAATCGACCAACATCCACCAATGGCCTTTCCACTGAAAAACAAACGGGCCCTCGCCGGGGCGTTCGCCCACGCCGTTGACCTTCCCGTGATCCGTCCACGATTTCAGGTCCGGGCTGTCGGCGTAATAAATCGATTTGTGATCGCGTTCGTTGTTGTACCACATCCGCCAACCGCCGCCGGGCAGCGCGCACACGCAGGCATCAATCACGCGATCCGAGGCGAGTTTAAGCACGGATTCAAATTTCCATTTTTTCAAATCAGTGCTTGTGAGGTGAACCATGGTGCGCGGATGCTGCCAGTCTTCGAAGATCCCGGGGACCGTCGTGAGAAACATGTGATGCACGCCATCGGCGCTCGTCCGAACCTCGGGCGCCCAAAGCGTGGGATTCTTGCCTCCCAGATCGTCGGGCAGCGAAATATCCGCCGACCCCATCGCGTTCCACGTGGCTCCGCCGTCGGTTGATTCCGCGATACCGATCGGGGTGCCGTGAACCCAGGCGACGCCGGAGAGTCCGGGCACATTCGCGCGTCGATTGGTGTAAAACATCCACCAGGAGTTGCGGTGGGGATTCCACACGACGACGGGATCCGCCGCGCCGTCGTACAACGGATCGCGGAAAAGCGGTTTGGCCGCGATTTTTCCGCCCTGATCGGCGAAAACTGGCTGGCCGAAACCTGCGAGAACGAGCACGAGGAACAGCAAGCGTTTGACGGTTGGATTCATGGATTGGGTGGGTTGCTTAAAATCGTGAACGTTCGGTGGCGACAGATGAAGCGGCGTCAGCCTTTCGTAATTCGACGGTACGCGCGAGGTGAACTACCGGTTACCCGGTGAAAGCAACGCGTGAAATAATACGGGTCTTCATAACCGACTTCAGCCGCGATGGCCGCGATCGACTGATCGGTTGTGTCGAGCAGGCGGCACGCGGACTGAATGCGCTGGCGGATGAGAAAATCGATCGGTGCATAACCGGTCAGGCGACGGAAGAGCGTGCAGAAATGCGGTACGGAAAGTCCTGCGGCGGTGGCAAGGGCATCGAGGCGGTGTGGTTGGGTGAAGCTGTCGCGGAGATGATCACGCACGGTCCTGATTCTTTCGGAGGCGGAACGGGTGGGGCCCCCGGTGCGGACGGCCTGGGCCGCAAGACTCAAGGCATTGCGAAGCATCAACGACGCATTGATCAAATCGGGAATCGCATAACCTGATTCGAGAATGAGATAAATCTGCTCGATCTTCAGCGCAGCGATCCCCTCGGCGGACGCGTCGTTCAGAATGGAGACAGGTTCGTTTTCGAATCCCACCAGTTTGCTCCAGGCGTCGGCCTCTTCACCAGTAAAGTGGACCCATCCGATTGTCCAAGGATCC
>JAYVMJ010000119.1:0-6914 GCA_043759025.1 Verrucomicrobiota bacterium
ATTGTCACTCGCGTGCCCATGATGTTTGCCCTTGGCTTCATCTGGATGTTCATGATGGGCGGCATGTCGGGCATCATGCACGCGGCGGCTCCCGCCGACGCACAACAGCAGGACAGCTACTTTGTCATCGCTCACTTCCATTACGTGCTAATCGGCGGATCGACCTTTGGCCTGCTGGCCGCCATTCATTTCTGGTTTCCAAAATTCTTTGGCCGCATGGTTCCTGAATTCTGGGGCAAGGTTTCCTTCTGGCTGATCTTCGTCGGATTCAACTGCACGTTCTTTCCGATGCACTTTCTCGGCCTGAACGGCATGCCACGCCGCACTTGGACTTACGATTCCAACATGGGGTGGAACGCAGGCAATTTTTTCGCATCCTGCGGCGCGTACCTTCTTGGTATCGGTATTTTCACCTATTTCGCCGTCCTCGTTTACAGCTTCTTCAAGGGGAAGAAATGCGGCAACGATCCGTGGGATGGTCGCACGCTTGAATGGTCGATTCCGTCGCCACCACCCGAACACAACTTCGCTTCGATCCCCAAGGTTCACGCCCGCGATGCGTTTTGGTACGAGAAGACCCACAAGGAAGAAATCACCAAGGAAAAGGCCGAATTGATCAAGGACGAGGAATCCCATGGCGGCATTCACATGCCCGACCAGTCTTGGTACCCGTTCTTTTCGGCGGTTGGTCTGCTGATTGGAACTTACAACATGGCGCAGATTCATTTACCCGTGAAGTTTGGCGACAGTGAGCTACTTTCCAGTCACTTACCCCTCGCGATCACGGGCGGGGTAATCCTCCTTCTTTCCTGTTATCTTTGGGCGCTCGAAGGCCCTGCCGGGTACCATATCCACCTTGATGCCGACGGCAATCCGACCGACTCCCACGGCGGCCACTATTAAGCAGCACCACCGAAACCTCACATGAGCAGCCACGCGGCCACCGGTCATATCGACCACCATCACGACCACACGACCTCAACTGGCATTCCGAACAAGAAGCTCCTTTGGTGGGCTTTTCTTGCCTCGGACTGCATGTTTTTCGGCGCGCTGATCTCCACCCATCTCGTGTATCGCCTCAACCCGCCTCCGGGTAATGCGAACCCGACGCAGGTCTTCAACATCGAGCTGACGTCATTCTCGACGTTCATCCTTTTGATGTCGTCCTTGCTGATGGCTCTGGCGGTGAATGCCATCCAGAAGGGCAATATCAAGAGCACCCGGCTGATGCTGCTCGGCACAATGTTCTTTGGCTGTATTTTCCTCGGCGGTCAGGTTTTCGAATTCGGTCACTTCGTGCATCAGAAGCACATGACGCTCTCGAATAGCATTTTTGGCTCAACCTTCTACACCCTGACCGGCACCCACGGAACCCACGTCGCAATCGGCGTGCTCTTGCTGGGTATGATGTATGTTCGCACGTTCAAGCCGGCAGCCGGAGGCGGCTTCTTACTCAACTTCATTCATCTCGCTGCAATTTGCGTCGTCATGGGAGTTTCCTTTATCTTCGTCGTCCCCGGCCTGATTGAAGTCATTTACGGACATGGCCTCGGTGAATTCCTGACGGAAAAAGCCAAGCCGCTCATCGTGGGTGCAATCGGAGCCATCACGCTGTTCCTTCTTAGCCGGCAACGCGGCGAGGTGGATTTCGGCGAGAAAAACGCCATCGATATTGAAACTATCGGCCTCTATTGGCACTTCGTCGACATCGTCTGGATCATCATCTTCACCGCCGTTTATCTTCTCGAATATCTCTAAGAACCGGCTTCCCGCCCTTCCATCTCCCTATGTCCGCACCTGCTGCCACTCAGTCTGCCGTCGCCCACCAAGAGCCGAGCAAGTTTCATTTCTACATCCAGATCGCGATGATCCTCGCGGTCATCACCGGCGTCGAAGTCGTCCTCGTTTATCTGCCTCTGCCAAAGAGCTTGGTCATCGGGGCCCTCGTCACGCTCTCGACCGTGAAATTCATGTTCGTTATTTTCTACTTCATGCATCTGCGGTGGGATAAATTATTCTGCACGATTCTATTTTTTATCGGATTGATTCTGGCCGGATTCACGATGTTTGCCCTGCTCCATCTTTTCGGCGCCGACGCCAGCAAGCCATTGAGCGCAGCAGCCATCCAGTCGGCTGTGTCTTTCGCCGGGATTGTTTAAATTTTCCTCTTTTGTGGAATTTAAGCCCAAGCCGCGCTCTTCGCGCGGCTTTTTTATTGTCCCCGATGGCCGCCTGCCCCTGAAAAAAATATCCGCCGAAAATGGACATCTCCGTATACTTCGCTTCGCTCAGCTTCGTATGATCGCAGCCCACAAAAATCCATGATCGATTGGACCCACTGGCACAATGAACCCATCCTAACCGGGGGCCTGATCTTTCTAGCCTGGCTCTATGCCATCCTCACCGGTCCCTGGCGTCATCGCCTCGCGCCGCCCGGCACCCCTTATCCGCGACGGCACGCGATTAAATTTTATGCGGCGCTAATCGTATTCTATCTCGGAGTTGGTTCACCGTTGGATCAGGTTGCCGAGCGGTTTCTGCTAAGCGCGCACATGCTTCAGCACCAGATCCTCATTTACCCGGCGGCCATTCTTTTTCTCCTTGGGTTACCCGACTGGCTCGTACGCCCGGTAACGAGCCGCCCTTCGCTACAAACCACGCTGAAGATAATTACTTATCCGGTTACCTGCGGGATCATCTACGTCACCGTAATGAGCGTATGGCACCTCCCTTTTTTATACGACTGGGCGCTGCAAAACCGTCTGCTTCACATTGCGGAGCATTTCATGATGTTCGGTGCGGGACTGCTCTATTGGTGGCCGCTCTATAGTCCGTCGACAGAATTCCCGCGCATAAGCTATGGCAGCCAGCTGCTCTATCTGCCTGCGGTCCACATCGGAATGACCCCGGTTTTTGCCTACGTCACCTTCTCTCCCAATGTCCTTTATCCGACGTATGAGTATGCGCCCCGCATTACCGCCATGTCGGCCGCCGGCGACCAATTGCTCGCGGGGTGCATGATGCAGATCGTGGGAATGTCGGTTGCCATGACCGCGTTCGGGATCGCGTTCTATCATTGGTATAAGCACTCGGAACGCGCATAGAGGCACCGCGCCATAAGGCGCCATTCATTTCATCAGCCCGTCTGCGCCGTAAAAAAAAATGCGCGCCAATCGGCGCGCATGAATGAAATCGGCAGTGAGCCAGGTAATTTCCTAAAATCAAGCCGCGGGGGCTGCGGGAAGAATGTCGTCGATGGAATCGCTTTCGACGTTCACGTCGGCAAAGAGCCATGAAGAGAGGTAGCGCTCCGCACTCGACGGAATAATCGCAACGATCTGCTTGCCTTTATTTTCAGGTCGTTTCGATAACTCGATTGCCGCCCAAACCGCCGCACCTGATGAGATTCCAATTGGAATACCGTCCAGTGCGTTAACCTGTTTGCTGATGGGGGCGGAGTCGGCCTCTTTCACGCGGATCACTTCATCGTAGATCTTCGTGTTGAGCACCGCGGGAATAAATCCGGCGCCAAGGCCCTGAAGCTTGTGCGGACCGGGTGCGCCGCCGGAAAGCACCGGCGAGGTATCGGGCTCGAGCGCAATAATCTTCAGGCTCGGTTTGCGCGGCTTCAGCACCTCGCCGATGCCAGTGATGGTTCCGCCAGTACCGATCCCTGAGACGATGATGTCTACTTTCCCGTCGGTATCGCGCCAGATTTCCTCCGCAGTGGTCTTGCGGTGGATCGCAGGATTGGCCGGATTGGAAAACTGCTGCATGATGATACTGTTGGGGATTTTGGCAGCGAGTTCCTCGGCTTTCGCAATCGCACCCTTCATTCCCTTCGGTCCTTCCGTCAGGATTAATCGCGCTCCCAGAATTTTCAGAATTTTACGGCGCTCAATGGTCATCGTCTCTGGCATCGTCAGGATCAGTTTTAGTCCCTTCGCCGCCGCCACAAAGGCGAGCGCAATACCAGTGTTGCCACTGGTCGCCTCGATCAGGACCGAGTCCTTGGTGATCTTTCCCGACTTCAAACCGTCCTCGATCATCGCAAAACCAATCCGATCCTTGACGCTCGAAAGCGGGTTGAAGAATTCCAGTTTGAGGAGAATATCCGCTTGGGCGCCGTGGGCGGCGGCCGTGCGGTTCAGCCGCACGAGTGGCGTGTTACCGATGGTCTCGGTGATGTCGTTGTATATTTTTGCCATAATAGTTGGAGGGTTAACGGTGAACTAAAGAACAGATAGGAGTAGAGGGCAATCCCGGCAAATGGGCCGACGGCTCACCTGTCAGTGCCCCAACGATGATGAAGGAATTTCTCCCATGGAGAAAAGAGAATTTTATCCGCCAAAAGTCCAATGAGGACAATCACGATCATGATGCCGACCACTTGATCCATGGCGTTCAGCTCGCGACCGTAATGCAACAGATGGCCAAGACCAAACCCGGTCAGAATCGTCACGTAAATTTCCGCCGCCATCAACGAACGCCAAGCAAACGCCCAGCCTTGTTTCATGCCGCTAACAATGAAAGGAAGCGACGCCGGCAACATGACATGAACCCACATGTGCACTCCCTGCGAACCCATCGTGCTCGCGGCCCTGACATAAATCGGGTTCACGTTCCGCACGCCGGTTTCGGTCGCGAGGATGACGGACCACAACGTGCCCATGATCACCACAAAAAGCATCGCGCTCTCGGTCTGCCCAAACCACAGCAGCGCCAGCGGTACCCAGCACACGCTCGGCAAGCCCTGCAGACCCAGCGCGAGCATGCCCAAGGTATCACGCAGCACCTGAACCCGGGCGGTCAAAAGTCCTAACGGTACACCGGCGAGCAACCCAATCACATAGCCGGCGAGCAATCGCTTCAGCGTGACCATCGTGCTGGACCACAGCGAACCGTCCTGGATGATTTCCCAAAGATAGCGACCGACACTTTCCGGTGACGGCACTAACACCGGCGACCAAATTCGGGCGACGCAAGCCAGGTGCCATGCGCCAATGAGCACGGCAAAAAAAACAATGGCGGTCAGGAAGCGTTTCATTCCTGACCCTCCGGCCCATTTTCCACCATATGCCCCTTAAGCGCGGCCATGATCCGCGTCGCATGGGCCGCGAGCGCCACGCTGTTGATATCGCGGGGACGTGGCAGATCGATTTTGAATTGCTCGCGAATCCGACCCGGATGCGGTGAAAACAGCACCACGCGGTCGCCCAAACAAGCCGCCTCGCGCACGTTGTGCGTCACAAAAACGATCGTCACTTTCCGCTGCGCCCAAATCCGCTGGAGATCGCCGTAAAGCTGCTCGCGCGTCAGGGCGTCGAGCGCGGCAAACGGTTCGTCCATCAGTAGCACCCGCGGATTCGGTGCCAGCGCGCGGGCGAGCGCCACGCGTTGTTTCATCCCTCCAGACAGTTCGTGGATGTTGGCGTGTTGGAATTTTTCCAAGCCGACCAATTTGAGATAATATTCAGCCACCTCACGCCGCTCGTTGTTATTGAGGCCGGGCTTGCGCTTCAAACTGAACATCACGTTACCAAACACGTCCAGCCACGGGAAAAGCGCCGATTCCTGGAACATCATCATGCGTTCGCGGCGCGGTCCTTTGATGGGTTTTCCGCCGGCGACGAGCGCTCCTTGGCCGGGCATTTCCAAGCCGGCAATCATGTTCAACAGCGTGGATTTTCCGCAACCGCTCGGTCCCACCAGGCAGACGAATTCCCCTTCGCTCACCTGCAAGCTGACCTGATCCAGCGCGTGCACGCGACCGCGCGACGTCTCAAACCACTTCGAGACATTATCGATGGCTAGTCGCGCCGAGGGCGGATTTCCAAGTTCGGTTTCGAGTGTCATGGTTTGGCGGAAAATAAACGGTCAAGCGGAATGGAATTGCGCAGGAAACCAACGCTCTGCGCATCGATGACCAACGCCTCAAACTGCCGTTGGGTGACCTGATCGGAAAACTTCAGGCGCTTCCAGGCGCTCGCCACAATTTCCTTCGGCATCGCGCGCCGAAACTCCGCAGTCAATCCGGCCTGCACCTGCGCCTTGGCTTCGTCGGGATGCTCTGCCAGCCAAGTCGTGAGCTCTTGGTGCGCCGCTTTGAACTTCGCCGCAACGGCAGGATGCTCTTTCAGGAACTTTACGCTGGAGACCAAGACCGTCGTCACGGCGTCGCTTTGCTCAACAAAAATACGACCTTTCGCTTTCATCTCCAAACGCGACACCCATGGTTCAACGGTCCAAACCGCATCGAGTTTACCTTGTTGGAAGAGCGAAAGCTGCTCGGGATTTGGCGTCGGCAAAACCGAGACATCACCACCGGTAAGGGTGACGCGAAACCCCTGCTTTTTCAACCACGCGCGAGCGGCGACATCCTGAGTATTGCCGAGTTGCGGGGTAGCGAGAAGGCGGCCCTTGAAATCAGCCGGCTGCGTAATTGTTCCCTCGCGCGAAACCACCAACGCCGCTCCACCAAACGCCGCTCCGGCCAAAACGCGGATCTCGTCTCCTTCGGAGCGGATGTAGGCGTTCAAAGCCGGGTTCGGTCCGACATAAGTCAGGTCGATCGAACCGGCGAAAATCGCCTCCATCGCACTCGGACCGGCGTTGAACGCAAACCATTGAATGGTGACGTCGGGACCAAGACGTTGCTCAAACCATCCGTGCTTTTCACGCGTGGACTCGCTGCCAATCACGCCTTGAGCGTGCGTGACATTCGGGAAATATCCCACGCGCAAGGTTACGCGTTCCGCCCGGAGGAGCGAAAGATTGGCAAGAAACAGGATGAAGACTGAAAGAAATCTCACGGGAAAATTAGTTGAATTCACAAAACAGATGGGTGGGTCGCGGCCTAAGCCGACGCGAATGGACTGCGTTTAGAGATTCCGTTGGATCCGACTAAGGGAGCC
>JAYVMJ010000120.1:0-2792 GCA_043759025.1 Verrucomicrobiota bacterium
ATCACATACATGAACTCAACACGTGAAAGTCGTCGTTCGGTGGAGATATGGCCACCGGGAGCCGAAGGTACGGGAACCTACGTTCTTCGCACCTAAACCGAACAGCTTTGTCGTCGGCAAAAATTTTCCACAGAGAGAACTTTTATGCGAATGCCAGGCTGGCCACCAACATGTTGGGATCCTCATGAATACGCGCTGTCTCCAACTGGAGAGCCGGATGCGGTAGTTCCGCCAGTCCGCTTCGGAGGGAGGGGCAGGTCTTATCCCTGTCCCTACCCCTATAGGTAGTCACGTTCCTGGATTGCGCGGGTTGTTTAGAAGAGCGACTTGGCGACGACACCCACAGCGGTGATCGGTCCGGAATCACCCAAACTGTCGATCGCGCGGTCGGCTTTTTTCATCAGGCCCTGCACATCGCGGTAAACCTTGTCATCGGAAATCAGCTTTCCAAGGGTGCCTTCACCGCCGTTGAGTTTGTCGGAAATCTGCCGAAGATTGTTCGCGGTGACCTTGATGCTGTTCGCGGTGCCTTCGTCGTAGAGCAATAATCCCAGAGCGCCTTTGCCGGACTTCACGTCGGCGACGATTCCTTTGGTATCGTTCATGAAGCTGCGCGCGTCGGTGGCGGCGAGCTTGATCTCGTTGACCGAAGCAACGAGTTCGTCGTGCAGCTTTGGATCGTTAATCAACTGGCCCAGCGTGCCGTCGCCACTTTTAATTTTGGCGGTGATTTCCTGCAGATTGGCGACGGTTTCGGTCAGTTTCGGTCCATTGTCGCTGACGAGTTTGTCGATTTTCTCGAAGAGGTTCCCACTCTTGCCATCGCCGCCCATGGTCTTGCTGATGTCACCCATCACCTGCTCGAGTTTGGCGCCAAGATGGCCGAGCTGGCTGATCACCTCGTTCATATCAATGGTGTTTTTGGTTTTGATTTCATCGCCGTCGTTTAAGGGCGCGGCGGTCGGCGTGCCGAAGCTGACGCCCAGATAATTTGCCCCAAGCAGGCTGGACACTTCGACGCTGGCGACCGCGTCGTTGGGAATTTTGATCGTCGGGAGAATCCTGAGGACCGCCTCGACCCGGCGGTCGCCGAGGCGCGTGTTGCCGACCGAGCCGATTTTCACGCCGGCCATCAGCACGTCGTCGCCGACCTTAAGTCCCTTTAAATTTTCGAAGCCGGCGATGATGGTATAACCTCTTTGCTTGAAAAGCCGGCCGCCGTTGAGCGACTCAAAGGTGATCCAGGCGAGCGCGATTCCGAGCACAAAAAAGAGCCCGACGCGGATAGCTTGTTGTGAGTTATTCATGGTTGTTATCGAGTTGTTTGAAACGGGGATTCTTAAGGTCGATGACCGGATTGAGAAAATTGGCGACGTCCGGATCCTTGGATCCCTTGATCTCGTCTGGGGTGCCGACCGCGCGAATGCGACCGTCGATGATCAATGCGATTCGGTCTGCGATACTGAACGCCAGCTGGCGATCGTGGGTGACGACGATGCTCGTGACGGTCGTCTGTTCCCGCAACGACGCGATGATCTCGCTGATCGTGGCGCTCATCACCGGGTCCAGTTCAGAGGTTGGTTCGTCGTAGAGCAATAGTTCCGGTTCCATGATGAGCGCGCGGGCGATCGCGACGCGTTTCTTCATGCCGCCGGAAAGTTCTGACGGGAATTTTCGAGCTGCTTTCTCCAGCGACAAAATGGTCAGTGTATGCATCACGCGTTCGCGGATGCCGGCCTCGTCGCAGAGGTGGTGTTCGCGGGGATAAAGCGCCATGTTGTCGTAGACCGAAAGGGAATTGAACAATGCGCCGGCCTGGAAGACGAGGGCCAGATGGACTTTGGCCCGGGTGGCGGGATCAGCGGCGTCGAATTCGCCGATCTTCACTTCGCCACTCGTGGCTTGTTCGAGCCCGGCGATTTGCTTTAGCAGAACACTTTTGCCCGAACCGCTGGGGCCCATGATACAGAAAATCTCTCCGGGTTTCACGTCGAGGTTGATATCCCGGAGGACGGTCGTGCGGCCGTATTTCTTGGTCAACTTGCTGACCGTCACCCCGAACGTTTTACTGGAAAACGGACTGGCGGTGTAAGTGCTGGAAGTGCGGGTGGGCATGGCGGTCAAAGGAGGATTTTCGTGACGAAATAATCGAGGACTAGGATAAGAATGAGCGAGGTGACGACGGCCTTGGTGACCGATGCGCCGATTTCACGGGGTCCGCCGCGCGTATTCAGTCCCGTGTAACAGCACACGAGAACGATCGCAAAGCCGAACACCTCGGCTTTGAGCAGGCCGTCGATGACGTCCTGCGGCTTCATGAAATGTTTCAAGGCGGCGAAGTAGGACTCGCTGTCGACAGAAATGAAACGGGTGTATTGGCAAACCAAGGCGCCGCCATACCAGCCGCACAAGTTGGCGATGACGGCCAGTACCGGCATCATCACAAGCACAGCGGCCAGTCGTGGCATGACCAGCATTCGCTCGGGCGGGATGTTCATCGTTACCAAGGCGTCCACCTCCTGATAAACTTTCATGGAAGCGAGCTCGGCCGTAATGGCGGACCCGACGCGGCCCGCCAGCAGAATTGCGACCATCATCGGGCCGAGTTCCCGCGCCATGGAAAGCCCGACCAAGGTGCCGATAAATTGTTTGGCGCCGAAATTTTCCATGCTGTAGCCACTTTGGAGGGCGAGCACGCTTCCAATAAAAAAGCTCAGGATCGTGACGATCGGGAGGGTGGCGTAGCCCACAAAGTAGCACTGCTCAATGAAGCGGGGAAACTGCTTTGGGAG
>JAYVMJ010000121.1:0-3620 GCA_043759025.1 Verrucomicrobiota bacterium
GAAAAGGGTCGCATGACGTTGCGCCCGACCGAGCCCGATGCGTTCGTGATGCCGGATTTGGCCAACATCTTTATCGATATCGAAAAAGAGACGTCACTCACCCCCGAGCAGAAGGATCAGGCCAAGCGCGAAGCCCAGTCACACTACGAAGTAATTTCCGAGGATATTCACGCCCTGTCGCAGCTCCTGCGCGCCTACGCCCTTTACGAACGCGACGTCGAATACGTCGTTCAGGACGGCAAGGTCGTGATCGTCGACGAAAACACGGGCCGCATCATGTCCGGTCGCCGTTGGTCGGACGGGTTGCACCAAGCCGTCGAAGCCAAGGAAAACGTCAATATCGAGCGCGAGACGCGCACCTACGCGACGGTGACGATTCAGAACTATTTCCGCATGTACGAGAAGTTGGCGGGCATGACCGGTACCGCCGAAACGGAAGCCACCGAGTTTAACGAAATCTACAAACTCTCCGTCACGCAGATTCCGACGAACAAACCGTGCATTCGTATCGACCGGAACGATTCCATTTTCAAAACCCGCCGCGATAAATACAATGCAGTGGTCAAGCAAGTACAGGAAGCGCAACTGCGCGGCCAGCCCGTACTCGTCGGCACCGTGACGGTTGAACAGTCCGAAGTTCTGAGCCGCATGCTGAAGCGCGCGAACGTCATCCACACCGTACTCAACGCCAAGTTTCACCAACAGGAAGCCGAGATCGTCACTCGTGCCGGTCATCGCGGATCGGTGACGATCGCCACCAACATGGCGGGTCGTGGCACCGACATCAAACTTGGCGAGGGCGTCCGCGAACTCGGCGGCTTGTTCGTGGTGGGCACCGAGCGGCACGAATCCCGCCGCGTCGATCGCCAGTTGCGCGGTCGTTGCTCACGTCAGGGCGATCCGGGTACGACCAAGTTTTTCCTGTCGCTCGAAGACGACCTGATGCGCTTGTTTCTCCAGGGCAACCTGGCTTCCCGCATCATGGAAGGCGCGATGGCCGAGGGCGAGGAGCTGGAGCACTCACTGCTCAATCGTTCGATTGAATCCGCGCAGAAGAAAGTGGAGCAGCAGAATTTCTCCATTCGTAAACGACTCCTGCAATATGACGACGTGCTCAACAAGCAGCGTGAAGTCATCTATGGCATTCGCAACAGCGCGCTGCACGATGAACGGCCGAAGGGTATCATCTTCGACATGATCGAGGAAGAACTCGCGAGCCGGCTGGAGATCGCCGGCTTCGGCGAAAAGGGAGGCACGAGCGTGTCGAGGATCGAAAGCCTGGTCGGCTGGTTGAATTCTCATTTCCCGGTCAGTGCAAAGGTCGATGAACTGGCCAATCGCAAGGATTTCGACGAGGTCCTCAAGGAATTGGTCGAACGCATCAGGAAAGCCTACGCCTTGAAGGAGTCCGTCGAAGATCAGGCGGCATTGGGCGGTCTTGAACGATATATCGTGATCAACGCGATCGATCACCACTGGCAGGAACATCTCACGGAAATGGAAGAGCTTCGTCGTTCCATCGGCCTTCGCAGCTATGGCCAGAAGGATCCGCTGACTGAATACAAGAGCGAAGGCTTCCGCTTCTTCGAGGAATTGATGAACAAAGTGCCCCAGCAGATTTGCACGAGTCTGTTCCGTTCGGCCACGAATCGCGACGCCTTCGAAAATCTTTTCGCGATTCTTTCCCGCTCGGCCCAGTTGCAGGGACCGGCGGCCGCCCCCACTGCGCTCGCTTCGGCCACCCAAGCCCAGACCGCGTCGGGCTCGACCGAATCCGCTGCTCCCGCCGAGCAGGAGGTAAAGCTTCCGACCATCACGATCCGGCGCGAAACGCCGAAGGTCGGTCGGAACGATCCATGCCCTTGCGGCAGCGGGAAGAAATACAAGAATTGCCACGGCGCAGTTTGAGTCGTGGCCCCTTTCTTCGCAGGCATCACTTGGTCAGCGATTCTGGAATCACCGGGATTCCGGCGGCATGTCCGCTGGAGCCGGTCATGAACCGTCCGCGGTAAAATGCCCGATACGAAAGCAGTCTCCGCAGTCGATCCCTACGAGCCGAAGCTGACGCTCTGGCAAAAGCATCCGCAATTGGGGTGGGCGCTCGCGACGTTTGCACTTACCGTCGTACTCACCTGCGCGGCTTTTCCGCCCTACAACGTCGGCGAGGCTGCGTACGTTTTTGCGGTGCCATTGTTGCTCTGGGCGTATCGCCGGCCACCCTTCAAAATTTTCGCGTGGACGGTGCTGGGAGCGCAGGCGGTGGCTTGGACGATTCTGCTGAGTTGGTTGTATCATGTCACTTGGGTCGGGCTCTTTTTATTGGGACCGTTTGTGGGTGTGATCATCGGGGCGTGGTATCTCGCGGCGTGGTGGACGATTCCGCGCACCACTGGTCATCTGTCGATCGTGCGCATCCTTATTTTGCTGGGGCTCGCGGCGGGGTGGGTGCTCCTTGAATGGGTGCGCAGCACGCTTTTCGGCGGCTTTCCGTGGTTGCCGCTCGCGGCCAGCCAGTGGCAGCGCCCTCTGATTTTGCAAAGCGCTTCCTATGCGGGCGCGTGGTCGGTGTCGTTAATTCTCGCCTTCTTCAATCTCGGGACCGCCGCGTATGCGCACCGGATTTTCTTCGAAGGGGTGACCGGTTTGCGCAAACGCAGCCCGGAATTTTCCATCGCTTTGATTTTGCTGATGGCGGGCGCATTTCCGTTTTTGAGCGATTTTCTCCACCAACAAAGTGGTCGGCTCGCGCGGATTTCCATCATTCAACCCTACATCCCCCAGGAAGAAAAATGGGACCGGCAACGAACGCGCGACGTGCTTCGCACCATTGAAAAAGTGACGTGGGCGACCACCCGCAAAGGAAATCCGGATTTCGTCATGTGGCCCGAAGCAGTCGTACCCTCGACGCTCAATTACGACGCCAATGTCGCCCCGTGGTTGGACTCTGTGGCGAAAACGATTGGCAAACCCCTCTTGCTGGGCACGGCTTACACGGAAGGTCCGGACGGTCCGGCTCAATCATGGTACAATGGCGCCACGGTGGTGGATCCGGTTACGGGAGTGTCGTCCGCACTCTATGCCAAACGCAAACTGGTGCCTTTCGGTGAATACATTCCTCTGCGGCCGATCTTCGGTTGGCTGGACAAAGTGGTGCCCATCGGCGGTGATTTTCAGCGCGGAAATGATTCCACGCCGCTGGTCGTGTCGTTCGGAGCGAAGCAGCTTTCGGCCGGCGTTTTGATTTGTTACGAGGACGTTTTTTCCGAGCTGGCCCGCGATAGCGCTCGTTCGGGCGCGGATTTCCTGGCGGTACTGACCAACAATGCTTGGTACGGCGAGGGTGGGGCGGCTTACCAACACGCGACCCATTCCGTGCTTCGGGCGGTTGAGACTCGGCGCCCAGTGATTCGCTGCGGCAACGATGGCTGGAGCGGATGGATTGATGAGTATGGCAACACCCGCGTCACTCTGACGAACGACAATGACAGTATTTATTTTCGGGGCGGACAAACCATCACTGTCACGCGCGACCTCCGCTGGCGCGGCCGACAGAGTTTCTACACCGAGCACGGCGACTGGTTTCTGATCGTTTGCGCACTGTTGGCGGTCGTGGCTTATTA
>JAYVMJ010000122.1:0-4607 GCA_043759025.1 Verrucomicrobiota bacterium
TGATCGCGGGTGCGACGGAATTGGCCGAAGCGCGAACGGCGGTCTTGAAAACGGAGGCGCAGGCGAAAGCTACCGCGATGTTGACCGCCGATCTGCAACGATTGGTCGATCTGCGGAAACTTAACGACCATGTGCGGATGGAAGAGATTGAGCTGCTGCGGGAGCAACTTCAGCGCGTCACGGCCGCCGTCGGCGAAGCGCGGTTGAGGCTGGATTCGATCCGTCTGGTGGTGGAAGGGCCGGCGAAAGGGGTGGAGTAGGAGTTTTTATTGGAAGGACGCAAAGGGAGGGAAGGGGGAGTGCGGGGCAGGAGCGCGGCGTTTTCTTTAAGAGCCGAGCTGGGGCTCGGCGTTCCCGGGGTGATCGGCCGCGGAGTTCGGTTGCGGTGCGCGCTCTGAATTGGAACGCGGGCCACCTCGCCGGCGGATTGACGGCGGCGGGGTCGCCACCGCTCCAGTGGGATTCACTTGCCGACTTAGCCGGAGCTTTCTTTCAGGCGTTCGCGGAGTTCGGCGATCAGGATGTCGGCGTCGTGCGCGAGGTCGATGATCTCGACCATCACGACGGCAAGCCAGCTGGTTTCGACGAGCTTTTGTTCCTGACATGATTCCATGGCGAGGAGCGCGTCATCGAGGTAACCCCGCGCTTTGACCAGCCGAACGATTACGCTCGCGCAAAAATCGATGCGGGGCGGCCAGGTGCTGCCGTTGAGTGCGCCGGCGAGTTTGACGCTCGCTTTGAAAGTGCAGTTCACCAACTCGGCCACGGGATGCTCTTCGCCGTCGGTTTCCGTCAGCCAATTGCGTTCCTCGGTGTCGTCCGCAATCTGGTCCGCGAGTTCCCTCGCCTTGGCGACGAGCGGGTGGTCGTCATTCGATTCTTCCTCGGTATCCGCAAAGCCGAGGGCTTCGTTGCCGGCTCGGTTCATGGCTTCGAGCCACTCGGCATGTTGGGCCAGCTGTTCGGGCGTGGGCTCAGGTTCCCCGCGTTCCTTTTTGAGGCGTGAGATTTCCTCATCCATGATTTTACCGTAGTCGGCCTTGTCGCCCTCGCGATTCATCCGCGCTTGGATGCGGTCGATGAGTTTTTCGCTTTCCGCCTGGAGCCGCTCGGCTTCGGCTTCGGTTTGCGGTTTTGAATCTGAGGGATCCGTCTGGTCTTCGTCTTCATGGCCGGAGCTTTCTGCGAAATCCCCGATGGAATATTCCGATTCACTGCTGGTGCTTTCGCCGAGCTGTTCCACAAAGTTGGTGATCGCGGCGCCGTTGCCCAGGCGTTGGGCCTCTTCCTCTTCCGGTGACATTTCCCAAGCTGGCTCTCCGATGATTTTTAAATCATAGCCGGCCGACTCGATGACGACGCGGCCATTGCGCTCACTGTACCATTCCAGATAAACGGAATTGCCCCAGTGCCAGGGGAATGGCTTGCGGGCCTTGTAGTATTCGCCGATCTGGTCCATCGGGATTTCCGGCACCTTCACCTTGCGCGATGCGGTGAAATCGCCGACGGTGCCCTGTTGCAGGGGGGCCAAGCCGTCGAGATCGCCCGGGGTCGGTTCCGGGTTGGTGAATTCCATGCGGCGCCCCGCGAGATCGCGCCACGGATTGCCGGTGAGGCGGAGTTCCAGTGGTTCGTCGCGGCCTGCAAACCAAATGCGACCGGTCACGTGCCCGCGTACGCGGTTATCGATTTCTCCTCGTATGACAGAATCCTCAATGCGCCAAGCCATGTCGGTTTGATGGAAGGAAAATCTGCGGTTGGCGAGGCTCAGATGAACGAAGACGAAAAATGGGTTGCGCAAAGATTTATCGAAAAACAATAAATTTTTATTGACGAGGCGTGACTTTTGTTTATCGAAGAACGATAAATATCGTCTTTTACGTAATATGAAAACGTTCCCAAAACTGTCTGGTATTCTTCGGTTCTACTTCGGGTTGGCCCGTGCGCTGACCCTTGTATTTACGGCGCTGTGGCTTCTCGGTCTGCTGTTTGGCCCCTCATTTGAAAGATTTTTTGTCGACGAACCCAAGTTAATGGTTTCGGTTGGCGAAGCATCGCTAAAAACCGAATCAGGCGCGGTGGAGCTTCGATCGGATCGCGCGAAGCCAGGTTCGTTACTCCTGCTGGATCTGAAAGGGTCTTTGCAGATGGATTTAATGAGTAAAGACGCGGACTTGGCTTCGGTTCTCCGCTGGGCTCTAATTCCTTCGATCGTGGTTCTCGCGGTTTTTTCCTGGCTGTTGTTCACTTCACTGCTGCGGGTGTGCGCGAATATCGAGCGACGCGAGGCATTCACCGAAAGCAATTTGCGGCTGGTGCGAAACATCGGCGCAATTCTTCTCGCGTACAATGTGACCGGTCTCGTGGCGCAATTCTGGTCCGCTCACGTGATGGATGGTTATCTCAATCATCACGTCACCCTGAGCGGGATAAAAACCGCACTGCAGTTTCCCGGTGGCTTGGGGGCGTTGCATTATAATCTCACCGGCGGACATTTTCCGACCGAAGGCGGATTTGTCACCGGGCTCGTGGTGCTGCTGGTCGCCGAGGCCTTTCGTCAGGGGCTCGCGCTTAAAACCGAAAACGACCTGACCATTTGAACCATGCCTATCCGATTAAATCTCGAACGAGTCATGGCGGAACGGGGCATCAGCCTGACGGAACTGGCCCAACGCGTCGACCTCACGCTCGCCAACCTTTCCATCCTGAAAACCAACAAGGCAAAAGCGGTGCGTTTCAGCACCCTCGAGGCGCTTTGTCGCGAGTTGAAATGTCAGCCGGGTGAATTGCTGGAGTTTGTGAAGGAAAAATAGCGGGCCTTTTTTCTTCACGCGAGCTTCACGGGTTTGACTTCCCGAGGCCGTCGCCCTTTAAACGCGTCCGATACGATGCCGCCGGACGCGGGTCCGGTTGGCTCGGAAGTTTTTTGTCAGTCGGCGAATCCACCCATCCACCATGATAAAGTTCCGTACCTGCCCAGCGGTTGCCGTGCTCGCCACGGTTTTGTTTTCGTCGCTCTCGCCCGCGCGCGCCGCCTTGCCCGACTATAAACTGGGTGACGTGGCGACAGAGGATGTCATCACGCCCGTGCAATTGCACGTGATCAACCCGGACGCAACCGACGCGCTGAAGGAGAAGGTGGCGCAGCAAGCTCCTACGATCATCCGCCATACGTTGCCGACGGCGGCTGAGGTCGAGACGGATCTGCGGATCGCGATTGTGGCCGAGCGGACGAATTTCATGGCGACGCTCAGGAGCGCGCTGAATGGCCGCGCGCCCGTTGCGGCCGACATCGATTCGCCGGCATACGTCGCCGCGATCCGGCAATTTAGCAGCGAGGCGCCAAAATATCTCCCGCTCAGCCGTCTCGCCCCGCTTTGGGTCAGGGGCGCGGCTGACGAACCGTTGGTGGAAAACCTGCTCGAGCCGCTGCGGCAAGTCATGGCCCAACCCATCGTGGCGGACAAAATGGAAAATCCATTGCCGCCGAACCGACCCGTGGAGTTGATCTCCGTGCGAACCCAGACGGAGATGCCGACGATGCAGGAATTGGAAACGGCCGGGACCACGATCACAGTCGGCAAGGTGGTCAGTCTTGAACGCGCGCGGCGCGTCGTGGCGTCGTATTTCCCGTTCGGGCAGGAGGAACTCGGGCTGTTTGCGGCGGAATTTGTCCGCACCAACGCGTATCCCGCCCCCGGCTTGAGTGAAATTTTGCGCGCGAAACGGTTGGATGGCGTCACGGTCAACGATACGTACGAAGCCGCGCAGGTCGTCGTGAAAAAAGGCCAGACCATCGATCGCAAGGCCTTGAGCGCACTCGCGGCGGTGCGTGAGAAGAGCCTGATCGGCGCGTTGCAAACCAAGCTCGACCAGGAGCAGACCGTGGCGGGTCGGATTTCGGAACAAACCAAATGGATTGCAGTTGGTTTGGCGGTGATGTGCGTCGTGCTCGTGCTCATTTTCCGGCGGTTGCGCCCGCAACCCGGGACCGCGCTCGTACCGATGTCGGCGGGATATCAGTCATTGCCCGGCGCGGAACGAGCGGCGTTGCTTGGCGAAACCAGCAGCGACCAGTCATGGCGTGAGCGCGCGATGGCGGCGGAAGCGCAGGCCGCGCGCGCGCAGGAGGCGATCCGCGCGGGTGCCTTGGGCATGATGCGTGAGACGGTTTTCCAGACGCTCTCCACGCAGCGGGCCGAATTGCTTTCCGCGCAGCAACGGGCGGAAGCGGAGATGCGGGAATTGGAGCAGCGCCTCGAGCAACTCCACACGCCCCTGCAGGAACGCATCGAGGCCTACGAAAAACGCATCGAGGAACTCGAACAGGATCTCGCGGCGAAAGGAGAGGAGAATCGCGAATTGATCGGCGCCCGCATCAACGTCGCCAAACAGCAACTCAAAGCAGAACGCGGCCGGTTTGGGACGAATTGAGGGAGCGAGGCGGGTACGGCAGCTCCCGGGTGGAGATGACTGCCTTTGGGCCTCGAAATATTTTAGCCGGCGATCAGCAGAAGGATTAACCGCTAGGCCAGCGCGTATTCAGGAGAATCCCAACATGTTGGTTGTCAGCGTGGCATTCGCATAAAAGTTCTCTCTGCGGAAAA
>JAYVMJ010000123.1:0-5003 GCA_043759025.1 Verrucomicrobiota bacterium
AGCCGCCTGTTGGGCAGCGTGCTGCTCGCGGCGGTGCTCGGCGCGCTCGTGGCGCACGGCATGCTCGGAGCGCAGCCGGCGTTTGCCCTCCACGGCCAGGGCGCGCCGCAATGGACCGGTTATGCGCTGACACCACTCGTCGCTGCGCTGGCCGCCATCGCCGGTTGTGGCTTTCAAAAACTGTCGATGAAGATCCGGTTGCGCAACAAACGCCCGCACTGGCTGCCCTTGTGGAGTCGCGTGATGCTTGGCGGCATCGGCGTTTGGGTGCTGGGCGCGTCCGTGTTCGCTTTCACCGGACACCTCGGCGTGTTCAGCCTCGGTTACGGCGATCTCTCCCTCGCGCTTGACGGCCGGATATTGTGGCACATCGCGTTGTTGCTCCTCGTCACGAAGCTAATCGCCACCGCATGGTGCTACGGCATGGGCGGCTGCGGCGGTATTTTTGCGCCGACCCTTTTCTTCGGCACGATGGTCGGCTCCGGCGTGGCGGGATTGGTGAGTCTCGTCTATCCGCTGAGTCAGGCCGATCACGTTGCGCTGGCGGTGGTGGGGATGTGCGCCTGTTTAGGTGCGGTGGTGCGCGCGCCCGTCACGGGCATTCTCATCGTGTTCGAAATGACCCATGAGTTCGCGCTTATCCCGGTTCTTATTTTCGGGGCGCTGGTCAGCCAGCTGATCGCAAGGAAACTGATTCACGAAAATTTCTACGAAGAAGTTCTGGCTCAGGACGGCCAACCGGTCGAACGCCTCGTCCCGCCGCGCAGTTTGCGGACATGGATGGAATTGCCCTCGGCGCGCATCGCCAATTTCACGCCCGTCGTCACTGGCAGCATCGATACCACCGCACTGCGTGAGTTGCTGGATCGCAGTGAGCACGGCCGTTTTCCGGTCGTGTTGGAGGGAAAACTGGCTGGTGTCCTCACCCGGACTGAAGCCAAGGCCGCGATTGCGGCCCAGCGTCCGCCGGTGCTGGAAGCGGTCGTCACGTGCGTGCCCAGCACACCGGTCCGCGAAGTGGCCAATCAGATCGTCAACTCCCCCAGCGGATTAATCATTTTACAGGACCGCCAGCCCGACGGCACCGTGATCGGGATCATCACCATGCACGACCTCCTCCGTGCGCAAATGGCTTTTGTCCGCAATCAGCAGGACTAATGTATCGCAGCACGATAAACCCAATGATTGCACCCGGGCGAACCTCGTATAAGCAATCAGGCTTATGTCTCATCTGCTCTCATCGCCTTACACCAATTTTGCCTTGAAGATCCTGTTGTCCTTCGGGGCCGGACTCGCAATCGCTGCGTTATTATGAGGAAATTCGGCTACGCGCTCGATCCGCTGTGCATAGCGGCGTGCTCGGGTTATGCCGCCAATCGCTGGTTGGTTCCAGCGGCCATGAAAGGGGTTTTTCTGCACGGCTATTTTTCGGATACGCTGCTGATTCCCGCCGCCCTCCCGCTCATGCTGTGGCTGCAACGCCGGTTGGGGATGCGCACCGATGACGCTCCGCCGCGCTGGAGCGAGATCGTCATGCATGTCATCGTCTGGTCGATTGCCGCCGAGGTGGTCGCTCCGCATTTCTTTGCCCGCGCCACCGGCGATCCCTGGGATGCCGTGGCCTATGCCGGCGGTGCGTTGGTGGCGGGTGTGGTGTGGCACCTAACGTGAGATGAGCTTCGACTTGCTGGCTCCGCATTACGATTGGATGGAGGCGTTGACCGCCGGCCAGCGGCTCCAGCGGGCACGGACGACATGGCTGGAGGAATTGCGCGGTCGCCGGCGGATTTTGAGTGTGGGCGAAGGCCACGGAAGATTTGCCGAGGCCTGCGCGGCAAAATTCCCCGAGGCCGAACTCACCTGCGTCGAAGGCAGCAAAAAAATGCTGGCCCGTGCACGAGCGCGACTGGCGAACTCACCCGCAAAAATAAACTGGGTGGAAACTGATTTCTTCCAATGGAAACAAGAAGGAAAATACGACGCCATCGTAACCTGCTTTTTTCTCGACTGCTTTACGGCGGACCAACTGGCCGTCGTCATGCAAAAACTCGCCGATGCCGCCGCGCCCGACGCAGCATGGATGGCGGTGGATTTCTCCGTGCCCCCGTCAGGCCCGGCCCGCTGGCGCGCTCAAGCCGTTCATGCGTTGATGTATGGTTTTTTCCGCGTCGCGACCTCCTTGCCAGCGCGGCGCATGACCGCTCCCGATACTTTGTTGCACACCCATGGCTTTCACTTGGAACGACGACGCGAATTTGAATGGGGACTGTTGCGCGCCGATCTTTGGCGGCGTATCTGAGCCGCCGCGAAAATCCAAAAAAATTTTGGCACAGCGGCGGTCGGTCCGTGAAATCAAAACGAGGTTGCTGTATTTCGCCACCCAGATTTCGTTCAATGCACTTGTCATCAGATAGATGAACGGCGTCATACATCCCGAACTTTCGAGGATCAGCGGTCACGCTCGTCTGCTCCCGCCGCCGACCCACTCGCGGTCGCGGTGTTACGGATCCTTCTTGCAATTCAATCCACGCACTTGATGGCGTCGAATCCGTGACTGCTTTAAAACGGCCCGAGGGAAAACCGGCACGATTGCCACCCGCTTACGCCAGCCATTCTTCGCGCAGGTTTTCGTGCGACTCAATTTCCCCGTAGATTTCGATCGCGGGTCGCAAAATCTGCACCGTGATCAATTCGCGGGTGCGGGCCGGACGCCATTCCAACAAATGGAGGATTCGGGGAACCACGGCGTTCTTCGTCAGATAAAATCCGCCCAACACTCCGTTCACCCAGCCCATAAAATTCAACCAGAGCGCGCTTCTGCTAAGCTGGGAAAGATCATCCGCCATGAAAAATTCCGGTGCGTGCGTGGGGAGAAAAATCATGCCCGAGCCGAGGAGGAAGAAGCCCAAGGCATTTCCAATTGTCATGCCGTGCGTGACAAACTCCGTCGACGCAGGTTGCACTCGTCTGTGTAATAAATGTTCAAATCGCGACGAATCTCGGTGTTCGCGCGTTAATCACCCCAAGCGCGCCCCATGTCTATCACCCAGAAAAAACGGCGCGTCTTTTTTTCAAACATGACTCACCGTTTTCTTGAAAGACACTTGCAACATCCAAAACTAACTATGCGGCCACCCGCTGGTCGTCGTTGGAATTAGCGTTACCTCGAAGTGACAGATATCCATCTGGCAACGGCCGCAAGACAAAGCCCGGCATCGCGCGCTCGGGTAGCTTGAACGTCGGCAGTCGCAACGTCATGAGTTTCACCGCAAAAGGCACTGCCTCGTTGAGAATGAGGCAGGCGATTCCCATTGCACCTTGAAATAGTCCCATCACGCCGAGCCACAGCGCACTCGTGCTTGAACCGTCAAGTGCATTGGCAGCGAAATATTGCGGGAAGAATGCCGGTGCAAAAAACATTCCTATTCCAAAAAGGAAAAATCCAAAGGCATTTAACGTCGTCATGCCTGCGAAGAGCGAAGGGCGTGCCAAATTTCTCCCGCCTTCCTAACCACCTCATGCTCGGCTTGATGGTTTATGTTCCCTCGCCCAGACAAAAATTCGTCACGCACTTTGCACGATCCACCTCCCGATTTATGGCAACGTGCACTCTCTAGATATCGCCCAACAATGGTCGCAATACGATCTCCTCCACCACCGTGCGCGGACTGAGTCGATGGATTTCTAGAATCGCCCGGGCAATATCCTCGGCGGGCATGATCCGCTGTTCCTTCACGCCCGAGGAGGACCATGAAGGAGTCCAGGTTGCCCCCGGATGAATGCAACAAACCCGCACGCCTTTGTCCTTCAATTCGGCCCGCATCACTGCGCTCAGTCCAGTTACGCCATATTTGGCCGCGCAGTAGGCGGTTCCGTTTGGATAAGCCTGCCGGCCGGCGATCGAACTCATGTTAAAGATATCCCCGCGCTTGCGCTTGACCATGCTGGGCGCGAAGGCCTTTGAAACCAGAAACACACTGCGAAGATTCGCCGCGATTTGGGCGTCGAAATCCGACAGTTTCGTCTCAAGGAACGACGCACCGGCAAATTTCCCCGCGTTGTTAACTAAAATGTCGGGCGGACCGAAGCGCCCGGTAACTGCCCTGGCCATCGCGGTCACGGCGTATTCGTCGGACACGTCACACGGGAATATTTCGACCGTCGCACCGGATTTTGCGCAAATCCGGGCGATGCTTTTCAAATTCGCTTCGTTCCGTGCGACCAAGGCCAAGCTCACGCCGCGTACCTCTGTTGCAAAGAGTTTCGCAATAGCGGAACCGATTCCCTGCGACGCGCCCGTAATGACGACGGTCGGCGCGGATTTTGTTTTGGGTTTCGCAGTTGCAGGTGAAGTTTTCATCAAACCAGCCACATTGAGTTCTTCGGATGATTTGGCGCGCTCAAAATTCCGCACCAGTCAATCCCCGACCCAAAAAACGGGCCTTTTCCGGCCAATCCCGTGGTTGCGTGGGGACCTCTCTTCAACTGTTATTGCTGTCGGAACTGGTAAAGTAACGATAGGTCAAAATCTCCATGCAACTTTCTTGTGACGAAATTTCCGGCGCCGCCCCAGCGATGCCGGCCGGTGCAGCTTGGGACGAAGCGTTTTTGCGCGTCGAAAGTTATCTGCGCGCACACCATTTGGAAGGTCGCGTGCTGCTGAACCAGATCACGACGGAAATTATCGGAGATGCCTATCAGGAGTCGCTCGCGAATCCCGGCGACGAGCCGGTCGCGATCGCGATGCGCTGCACGCATGCTCGCATCGGCACTTGGTTTTCCCGGGCTGGAAATAACGGGGATTGGTCCGACGAACGGGTGCGCGCCCGCGGACGCCTCGCCTTGGTGTTGAAGGACCTTCCGGGGAACAGCACCAGTTGCTTTCTCTCCAACGATCCGGTTCCCGCCGAATTGCCCGCCATCCTCGCCTCCGGAGTCCTTCTACCCGGCCCCGAACTCCACTTAAGCAACATGTCAGCAGCGCCGCTTGAGTTTGGCTTCGA
>JAYVMJ010000124.1:0-5143 GCA_043759025.1 Verrucomicrobiota bacterium
ATCGTTCCCGCGGTCACCATGCGATAAACAAAAACCGTGTTGGTCTGGCCAATGCGATGCACTCGGTCGATCGCCTGGTCTTCCACTGCGGGATTCCACCAGGGATCGAGCAGGAAAACGTAATCCGCCGCATGCAGCGTAATGCCGGTTCCCGCCGCCTTCAGACTCACCAACATCACCGCCGAACCTTGGGCTGCCTGGAATTGATGCACCGGCTTCTGGCGATCCACCGTCATCCCGGTGATCTCATAGCGCGGCAAATCGGGATAACGCGCATCCAAGGCGCTTCGCACGCGGTTGAGCAGCGTCACGAATTGCGAAAAAATCACCACCTTGTGGCCGTTCGAGACGACCTCCGTCAGTTTCTCGACGAGCAACTCCAACTTACCGCTGTCGGAGAGCGGCGAATTGAGCCATGGCAACAAATCCGGATCGCAACACACCTGGCGCAAACGAGTGAGCAGCGCGAGAAACCCGAAGGATTTTTCGCGAAGTGCCAGCCCGATATCCTCGCCGAGCCGCGCCAGACCCTCGGAACAAATCCGGGCGTATTCGGTGCGTTGCACTTCGGTGAGCGGGCAAAGCAAATCCATTTCCACCTTCGGCGGAAGTTCCTTCGCCACCTCGTTCTTCGTGCGCCGCAAAATAAAGGGCGCCACCTGTTGGCGCAGGCGGCTCATCGTCCCATCGCGATCCTGAATGAGCGCCGACTCAAATGATGATCTCGACCCAAGCAAGCCGGGCAACAGATACCGGAAGATCGACCACAGATCGAGCTGGCGGTTTTCCAGCGGCGTTCCCGTGAGCACGAGCCGGTGTTTCGTTTTGATCGCAAAACACGCCTGCGTGACCTTCGCGTCCGGGTTCTTGATGAACTGCCCTTCGTCGAGAATCGCGTAGCCAAATTCGGTCGAATCCAACAGCGCCCGGTGTTTCCGAAGCTGCGTGTAGCTCGCAATCCAAATGCACGGTGCCGGATTCGTCGCGAAATCGTGGCCCGATTTCAGCACGTCGATTTTCCCTTCCGGATAAAACTTGGCGATCTCTTCCCGCCACACCGGCACCACGCTGGCCGGACAGACGACCACATGCCGCATTGCGCTCAATGGTCGCGCTTGCAAAAGGGCGATGACCTGCACCGTTTTACCCAGTCCCATTTCGTCGGCCAGCAGTCCATGACATTCCGACTCGGCCAAATGGTGCATCCATTCAACACCGCGCCGTTGATACGGCCGCAGGAATTCCGGCAACGACAGCGGCGCTGCGGCGGGCGTCATGACTTTATGTCGCCATGCATCGATTTCAGCACCCAGCGTGACCTTGATGCGGCTGTCGTTGAAGAGCGAAAAAATCAGGTAAGGTGGAATCACGCCATCAGCAGAGACCTCTTCCAAACTGCGCCGCCACTGGTTGAAGCCTTCCCATTTCTCGGGGGACATCGTGACGATGCCAAGGTCGGGCAACAGCATCGGCGTGCGCCCGTGCTTGAGTAACGCCGCAGCCTGTTCGGGCGTCAGCAACTTCTCGCCCGCACGAAAAATCCAGCGGAGATTGAGACCTGCACCGTTCTGTTTGTCCGCGACCGCCTCGATTTCGATAACCTGCGCGCCCTGCTTAATATTGCCCACCTTGACATCGATCTCGACGGCGAAATGTTTTTTCCAATGCGGCAGCAGGTCGCGCAAAAAGCCCGGAATGTCCGACACCGCGTCGAGTGCATAAGCGTGGGTGGTCTGGTTATAGCGGAAGTGCGCTTTGCGCGCGTAGGTCGCCAGGGCGATCAGCTTGGCCCGCTCCGTCGCACTCGGATGATTGACCGTGTTGCCGAGCGCGGGAATCCGACTGCGCCCATTTTTCCAGTAAGCCAGGAAAACCAATCCCTCCGCTGTCGTCGTAAAACTCAACAATAGATCGCGCGCCGGCTGATCGGCCTTCGGGTCGGTCGCCCCCTCTTTTTCGCGCCGGATCTTGTGAGCCGGGTCCGCCTTGGCTCCTCCGGGCAACAGCGCCGTCATCTCATCGACCAACAATTCCTCGATTTCGTGCAAGCCCGCCACGGCGATGGCATTGGCGAGTTTCATATCGGTTGACGAAGACCTGACCTTGATTTGGTCGCCGTCCCACTCGATTACCGCGTATTCCTCCTTCTTCTCGATTCTCCGGTGAATGATGGCGTCGGTCGCCCCCAACTCGACTTCGCGGACTTCCCCGTCGCGATACATGTTGTGCCCTGCTTCGACGTGGCTCGCGTCAAATTGGTTCTCCCAGTCAGCCTCCAGGCGGGCGAACCAGAATTCAAGGGACTGCGGTGTATAGATGCGCTTCGGGCCGTGTGTTTGCATCAAGCGAAAAGATTAACGTTAGAAACTTCCGTAACCGTCGCGCAACCCCAATCTCGTCGTGGGAAAATATTCATTTTTTACCGGGTATTTCACAATTTCGTCACATGGTTGACGCCGGTTCTTAACACGCAGGCGCTACCTATGACGGGCGCTCAGCGAATGGCCCCTCCGCCACCGCCCGGGCCAACCCGCTTGAATCTCTCCCTCGTCACCGAAACCTACTCTCCTGAAATCAACGGCGTGGCCATGACGCTCAGTCATCTCGTCGACGGTTTGGCCGGACGCGGCCACCGCGTCACGATTATCCGCCCAAGACAACGACAGGAGTCGCCGCGTTTTAGCGTCACGCAACGCGTGGGCTGCCGACAGGTGCGTCTCCCGGGCGTACCCATTCCCGGATACCCGCAACTCAGACTGGGCCTTCCCGCACGCGGCCGGCTGCGACAACTCTGGGCGCTCAACCGCCCTGATCTCGTCCACGTCGCAACCGAAGGCCCGCTGGGCGCGTCGGCGATCACCATCGCCCGGAAACTCGATATTCCTGTCACGTCGAGCTTCCACACCAACTTTGACCAATACACGCGCGACTACCGCATCGGCTGGCTGAAACCACTCGTCGCCGCGTGGCTTCGTCACGTGCACAACCGCACGCTTCGCACCTTCGTGCCGACGCACGACCTGCTCGCCCGATTGCAAAACGAGGGCTACGAAAACCTCCGGCTGCTTTCCCGCGGCGTCGACACGGCGCTCTTCAACCCTGCCCGTCGCGATGAATCGCTCCGCGCCGCCTGGGGTGCCGCCCCTGATGATCTCGTGATTTTACACGTCGGGCGCATGGCGGCGGAAAAAAATTATCCACTGCTCTTCCGCACTTTCGATGCGATCAAGGCCGTCGAACCTCGCGCCCGCCTGGTGCTCGTCGGCGACGGCCCATTGCTTTCGTTCTATCAACGTCAGCGGCCGGACGCCGTGTTCACCGGTTTCTACACCGGCGTAAATCTCGCCCGCTTGTATGCGTCGGGGGACGTTTATCTGCACGCCAGCGTCACGGAAACGTTCGGCAACGTCATCACGGAAGCACTCGGCAGCGGGCTGGCCGTGAGCGCGTTCGACTACGCCGCCGCGCATGAATTCGTTCAACCCGGACGGCACGGTTTACTGAGTCCCCTGGGCGACGAGAACACTTTCATCGCCAACGCGGTTCGTCTCGCCCGCGAATCCGACCTGCGCGCACTGCTGGCCACCGCCGCTCCGTCCGCCGTACGGAACCGATCGTGGGATGCCATCATCGACCGGTTCGAAAGCGATCTCCTCGAGGCCATCGCCGGTTACCGCCGGCAAATCGACCCGATCGGCACGCTCAAATCTGGAATCAAAGATCTGCAATCCCAAGCCCACTCCCGACCATGAGCAAAGCCCATCTCGATGTTCGCACCGTCATCATTTCCGACGTCCACCTCGGAACGACCCACAGCAAGGTCGAGGAAGTCACTCATTTCCTCAAATACATCCGTTGCGACCGCCTCATTCTCAATGGCGACATCATCGACGGCTGGAGGCTCCAGCGCGGCGACGTCTGGACCAAGGCGCACACCCGGTTTATCCGCCGCGTACTCACGATGATCCAGAAACGCGACACCGAGGTGATTTACCTCCGCGGCAACCACGATGATTTCCTCGGCCGCCTGCTGCCGATGCAATTCGACCAGCTCAGTCTGGTCGAAGACTACATTCTCGAATCCAGTTCGGGAAAATACCTCGTGCTGCACGGCGATGTCTTTGACGGCGTCGTAAAGAACATGGTGTTCCTCGCTCACCTCGGCGACCTCGGCTACAATTTGCTGCTCCGGCTCAATCGCGTGTACAACTGGTTTCGCACCCTGCGCGGAAAGGAATATTTCTCGCTCAGCCAGGCGATCAAAGCACGGGTGAAGCAGGCCGTGAGTTTTGTCGGCAAGTTCGAGGACCAGCTTGCCTCCCTCGCCCGCGACCGCGGCTGTAGCGGCGTGATTTGTGGCCACATCCACACGCCCGCGGACAAAATGCTCGGTGACATTCACTATTTGAATTCGGGCGATTGGGTCGAATCGATGACCGCCGTCGTCGAGCACTTCGACGGGAAATTCGAACTGCTCACGTTCAGCCAATTCACCACGCAATTTCCGATGACCCGGGACGTGGCGTTTTCTCCCGATGCCATCGACCTGCCGCTCCCACTTCCCGCCCTCGCCTGATATGGCCAAAGTTCTTATTCTCACCGCCGGCTACGGCGAAGGCCACAACAGCGCCGCGCGCGCCCTGCTGGAAGCTTTCAACGAGCGCCCGGAGATCGAAGCCGAGTGGGTCGACCTGTTCGCTTTGCGCGCACCCCGGATCAATCACATTTCACGCCAGGGTTATATCAAATTGATTAATTCAGCCCCGAAAATCTGGAGCTGGTTTTATCGGTGGTTGGATCAATCGCCACTCGTTCCCCATCTATTCCGTCTGCTCGGCAGTCATCGCCGGTTGCTGGCCCGAATCATCGAGGAAAAACGCCCCGTCGCCGTCGTGTCCACCTACCCGGTCTATGCGTGGCTGCTCAACCAACTCCAACGCGAGGGGAAAGTGCGCTGCCCGCAATACACTGTAATCACTGATGCACTGACCATCAATTCGCTCTGGTATCGCGCACGATCCGATGCGTGGTTTGTCACCGATCCCGACTCCGCCGCCTTTTTGATCGGCAAGGGAATTCCCGCAACGAAAGTTCATGTCAGCGGTTTTCCGGTCGCTCTTGGTTTTGCGGATCGCCCCAGCCA
>JAYVMJ010000125.1:0-3737 GCA_043759025.1 Verrucomicrobiota bacterium
GAGCCCCAAAATTTTCGGACAAGAATTACTGCCACTTGCTCGACTTTGACGGCATCAGCGCCGTGTCCTGTATCCTTCAGCTTCACGGCCACCGCCTCGACGGATTTAGAGAGGCCGATTTTCATATTTTCCGGTACGGTGGGAAGCATCCCCATGGCTTCTTCCACCAGTCGGTCACGTTCCCGCAGATCTCCCTGGACCGCTTTGATCGTGGCCAGCGAGAGGAGGAGGGACGCCACACCGGGATTTTTTCCATCGGTCGATTGCGCCCGCGCCATGGCGAGCGCTTCCTGCAATGCGGTTTCGGTTTCAGGTAGTTTGCCTTGCGCTTGCAGCGCATTGGCGAGCAAAGAGAGGGCTTGGGCAACAATGGTGCTGTTATTGCCAAAAGCCTGGCGGCAGATCTTCAAGAGATCGCGAGCGATGGTTTCGGCTTCGCCTGATTTGCCCTGCATGAGGAGCGCCTGGATCAGAATGATCCGCGTTCCCAGCACCGCTTGATGCGAGCTTCCGAGCGCCGGTTCCAATACGGGCAAAGCTTCACGCAGGTCTTTCTCTGCTTCAGCAAATTTCTGCTGCGCCATGGCCGCCATGGCCAAGTCTGTTTTCTTACCGGCCGCCGCCACGTCTGCGCCCGCGGATTGTTGGACGGGGGCCGCCGCCGCACTCCGCCGGACGGTTTCCGCTTCCACCGCTTTGTGTTCCTGCTGAAGCAGCAGACTGAGCATGGCCTCAGTCTGCCTGGTGGTGGGATGGTCCGGACCAAGGACTTTCTTTTGCAAGGCGAGCACCTCACGATATTGGATCTCGGCTTCCGGCCACCGGCCGCTCTGGTGAAGAATGAACGCGAGATTGAAGCGCACCATGGCAATGGTGGGGTGTTCATCTCCGAGGGATTTTTTCAGGAGGGCCAGCGCTTCGCGGAACAGGGACTCGGCTTCGGGTAGTTTGCCTTGGCTCAGGAGGACGTTGGACAACCCTAGCATGGTGTAGCCCACTGTGGGATGTTCCGCCCCGAGATGTTCTTTTTGTGCGGACAACGCTTTCTTGAATAGTGGTTCGGCCTCGGCCAATCGGCCTTCTTTTTGAAGAACGAAGGCGAGCGACATCTGCACCGTCTCCGGCGGGAGTGATTCGATGTCCGGATGCTGCATGACCAACCCCAGCGCCTCGCGATAATGCGTCTCAGCCTCCGGCAATTTACCCTGCCCCATCTCAGACGTCCCCAAGCCGATGAGCGCGCCAATCAGGTTTTCACTTTGGTCTCCGGGAAATTTACGGGCAATGGTAAGGGCTTCGCGGATCAACGGCTCACTCTCGAGGCCATGCCCTTGGGCCAACTGGACCATTCCGAGCAAAATCAAGGCACCCGCCACATCCTCGCTTTCGCGACCATACAATTTTTCGGCCTTGGCCAAGGTGTCGCGGGCCATCAGCTCCGCTTTGGCATAGTCGCCCAAATCCAGGTAGACCGCACCCAAAGTGGAGCGCAGACTTAAATCCACCTCCGGCTGATCCTTGAGCTGCGTGTCCAGGCGTTTGACGGTCTTGTCCAGGATTTCGCGCAGCAACACCGTATCGCGTCCGGCCGCTTTGCTCGGTCCCACCCCCGCCAACATGCCGGAAATAAACTTAAAGGCTTGTTTGCTTTTGGCGGCAGCAACTTTGGCTTTCGCCTCACCTGCTTCTGCGAGGGAACGTTGTTGGGCTTCATTTTTGCGCGCTTCCTCGGCTTGCGCCCGCGCCTGACTTTGCTCTTTCTCTGCGGCTACCGCCCGTTCCCGCGCGGCTTTTTCCTGGGCCAACGACCAGATCGCCACCCCCAGGCCGAGGACCAGCGCCGCCACCACCGCCGCCGCTGCCGCAAATGCCAGCCGGTTCCGACGGATAAGTTTTTGCATCAGGTAAGCCGCGCTGGGCGGTCGGGCATTCACCGGTTCATTTTGCAGGTGGCGGGAAATATCCGCCGCCAACGCACTGGCGGTTTCGTAGCGTCGCGCGCGGTTTTTATCCAACGCCTTCATCACGATCCAGTCGATGTCTCCGCTGAGCAAAATTGAAAGTTTCGGGACATCGGTTCCGCGCAATTTGGCTACGGTCGTGCTGTCCGAATTGGACGGGGTGCCGAGACGGGTGGACGGCTTCGGCGGTTCCACCTCGCGGATGAGCCGGCGAATTTCGTCGACGCCCGCCTGCCTGAGCGTCTGGCCATCGAATGGCGTCCTGCCCGTCAACAACTCGTAGAGCAACACGCCCAGCGAATAAATATCAGAGCGGGTGTCGACATCGAGGCTGCTCATCTCCGCCTGCTCAGGGCTCATGTAGGCGGGCGTGCCGATGAACTGCTCGAACGCCGTGAATAAGGTATGATCCGTGAGCCGGCCCTGGGTGGCTTTGGCGATGCCGAAATCGATCACCTTGGGCACTGCGACGCCATCGTTCAAGGTCACGAGGATATTCGAAGGTTTGAGATCACGGTGGATCACGCCCTTGAGATGGGCGTGCTGCACCGCGACGCAGACCTGACCGAAAAGTTCCAGCCGCTGCACCGTGGACAACTTATGCTGGTCGCAGTAGTCCGTGATTTTAATCCCGCGCACCAACTCCATCACAAAGTAAGGGCGGCCGTTCTCGGTCGCACCGGCATCCAGCACGCGCGCAATGTTGGGATGATCCATCAAGGCGAGCGCCTGGCGTTCCGCCTCGAAGCGGGCGATGACGGCCTTGGTATCCATGCCAAGCTTGATCACCTTGAGAGCAACCCGGCGGCGCACTGGTTCTTCCTGCTCGGCCATGTAGACGACCCCGCAGCCACCTTCGCCAATTTTTTGCAGCAGCCGGTAGCGCCCGATCTGTTTTTCAGTGAGATCGGTCAGTGGCTCCAAGGGATCGGCCAAGGCATCTCCATTATTAGGCAGAGCCAAGGGCGGTGCCTCCATAAATCCTTTCGCTGCATCGCTCGCGTGCAAGAGCGCCACGATGCGCTGCCGCCGTTCGGCATTTCCGCCGCAGGCTCCATCCAGAAAATGCGACCTCTCGCCGGCGGGAACGTCCAGCGCCCCGGCAAAAATATTATCATCACGGTCGGCAGGGGTGGACATAGCGATAATCAGGATTAACGGCGCAAGGCTTCAGGTTCGATCTCCAAAGCGCTTTTCCCCGCGGGAAAGGATCATTTATTTTTTCCGACGCGAAATCCCCCGGGCTTTCACGAGGAAAACCAATCCGCAATCCAGACCGAGGGATCCAATTAATCCACCGCTTGAATTGAGACGCGGGTGAGGTCTCTTTTGGTCGCTTGGCTGGATTGCTTCCGACTTCGCGCAGGCTTCGGCGGGACGAGTCGTCGCTACGCTTCTCGCAATGACCGAGACTAAAAATGATGACACGTGGTGAGGGCAGTTGTCCGTAAGTGTAGTGAATCCGGGTTAGGGGGCTTCAGACTCAGACATCCTGATCCCGGCCCGTGCAAGGTTGGAGGGAGGGAAACGTCCTGACCATGAAACAGAAATTGTCTCGCGAAGGAGGGGAAGGTTACGAAGGCCAGTGAGCTCGGATTCCTTCGCCCCCTTCGGCTCCTTCGCGAGACATCTTCTGTCCGGTTTGTTTGGCCCGGCGAAAAATATTCCTGACCCCACCACCCAGAATTTTAGCCGGCACACGAATGACCTACGACCCAATCCAGCGAATAGTGGAGTCGGAAATAACCGGCCCAAACAAAACATTTTAACGGGGAG
>JAYVMJ010000126.1:0-8494 GCA_043759025.1 Verrucomicrobiota bacterium
CGGCTCCGGGAAAACCACCTTTTTGCACCTGATCGCGGAAATTTTGGCGGGGGATTCGGGCTCGGTTCATCTTGGGGATCGCGAGGTGACCTCTTAAAGGAACACGCGCGCGATCGCTTGCGGGCGGAAAGGATCGGTTACATTTTCCAGACGTTTAATTTGCTTCAGGGGTATTGCTGTCTTGAAAACGTCCTTTTCGGCAGGCGTTTTCCGGCAGCGGCACCGATCGCGATCGGGCCATCGCGATGCTCGAACGGGTCGGTCTCTCCCAGCGGCTGCATCATCGACCGCGCCAGCTTTCCACCGGTCAGCAGCAGCGTGTGGCCGTGGCCCGTGCGCTCGTCAACCGGCCGAAGCTCGTGCTGGCCGACGAACCGACGGGGAATCTCGACCGGAAAAATGCGCGCGAGGCGCTGGCGCTCATCCGCGAGACGTGCCGGGAAAACGGCGCGGCGCTTTTGCTGGTGAGCCACGATCCGGACGTGCTCGGTACGTTTAAGGACGTCAGCGATTTTTCGGAAATCAATCAGGCGTTGAAGGAGGTTGCATCGCGACCCTCCCGCTCATCATCCGCCGCAGTCTCCGGCAGCACGCGTTTTCCACCACGATCACTGCACTTGCCATCGCGCTCGCTGGCGGGCTGTTGATGTCCGTTTGGGTCGTGAAGGAGCAGTCGCAAAGAACCTTCACGCAGGTCAACACAGGCTTTGATGCGGTGCTCGGGGCGCGCAGTTTGAAATTGCAGCTCGTGCTCAACGCCATTTTTCACGTCGAAGCGTCGCCGGGCAATCTCTCGGCCGCCGATTACGAATTCATTCCCTTTGGGTCCGATACCCCGAAGCTTGCTTCGGCTTGGTTGGGTGATCGGGTTTGAGGGTGGATTGCATGAGTGCCGGATGAGTGGGTGGTGGTCTTGTCAAATGCCCCGGGGCTTGCCCCGAGGACCTTTACTGACCTTGGAAAATCCGCTGCTTTTTCGGCACTGTGCGCGACGAAGACTGGGTTGGGATGAATTTCCACTGACCCTCGATTTTTTTGAGCACCCAGGTGGCGACGTCTTGCCGCTCAACGCCCCGATCATCCTCCTTGAGCACCATGCGATAAACATAACTCTGGGTGGCCAGAGCGAAGGTAGCGGCGAGAAGCGCGAGCAGTGATAAATTACCCCGGTTATTTTCGTTGGTGGGTGGATCAATCACTGCATGGCCGTTATTACCCGAACCGTTGGTTGCAGGGGCGAGCCGTTGGCCGCGACCATCGTGGTCGGCCCGCAGATTTCGAGCGGCCGGCCACTGCGCGTCCGGATGCGGGCCTCGGCTTGAGCTGTGGCGGCCTCAAAGGCGATGCCATCGCGATGCAGGTCGGCTTCAGGCGCCACCTCGGCGAGCGTGCCGGGAGGCGACGGATACCAACCAGGCTCGGAGCCGTCGGCCGGCAATTCCTCGCGCACCTTGAGAATGGTGAACATGCCGCCCATGGTGATGTAGTCATACTGGCCGGCCCCGCCCACCATCGGCAGGGAATTGGCCGGGCTGGCCATGCCCATCTCGCCCATGTCACCCATACCGGTTTCGCCCATGGTCATGTAGCCGGGAATAAGTTCGCGGATCTTCTGATCAAGACCGGTGGTATCGATGCCGATCATGTTCCCAAACTTGTGCCCCATTTGGGTCATGACGTGGTGCAGCATGTGGCAATGCATGACCCAGTCGCCCGGCTCGTTCGCGATAAACTCAACCGTGCGCGTGCTACCGGTTGGCATGAGGACGGTCGTCTCCGGCCATTGGCCGGCGACGGGAATTTCGCCCCCATCGGTAGCCACGATCTTGAAGTAATAGCCGTGAAGGTGAATCGCGTGATGGCTCATGGAGCTCAGATTGCCGAAGCGGATGCGGACCCGTTCGCCCTTCTTCGCCACGAGCGCCTGCGTGCCGGGAAAACTGCGGCCGTTCATCGTGAAGACGTTGAAATCCGTCATCTCGTTCGGATCGGGGCGGCGGGCGCCGACCTCGATTTTCCATTCGCTCAGCATGATGGCGTAGTCGCGGTCGGGAGGCGGAGCCGCCGGCTCCTTGGGATGAATGATGAACATGCCCACCATGCCGAGCTGCATCTGGGTCATCTCGTCGTGATGCGCGTGATACATAAAGGTGCCGTGCTGCTTGAGCGTGAATTCGTATTTGTAGGTCTCACCTGGCTGGATGGCCTTCTGGGACACGCCACCGACACCGTCCATCCCACTGGGAACGAAAATCCCATGCCAGTGAACGGTCGTGGGCGCTTCGAGCCGGTTGGTGACGTAGATGCGCACGTGGTCGCCTTCCCCGCATTCAAAGGTCGGGCCATGCACGCGGCCGTTGTAGCCCCAGCAATTGGCCACCAAGCCGGGCGCGAATTCGTGGGTGACCGGCTCGGCGGTGAGGTGGAATACCTTCACGCCGTCCACCATTCGCCAGGGCAATGTGGCGCCATTGGTCGTGATGACGGGGCGGTAGCCCGGTGAACCGCCCGGCGGAATAAACGGCTTGGTGGAACCGTCGCTGGTTGCTTTGTTTTTGTCCTCTTGGGCGAGGAGGTGTGCCACGGGCACCATGAGTGCGGCGCTGCCGGCCACGGCGAGAAAATTCCGGCGACTGAGATGGGATGAGGGCATGAGGATGGTCTCCGATTTATTTGGATGAATGATGGTGGTGCTCCATGACGGGTTCGTCGTTGGGTTCTTCGACCGTTGCCGCCGTGGAAGTCACGGGCAGGTGCCGGCCCAGTGCCCGTTCCAGCTCCGTGCGGGCCAGCCAATAGTCTCGCAGGGCTTCGACGCTTTGGCGTTCGGTGAGTTGTTGCTGTTCCTTCGCGGCGAGAAGTTCATACACGCTTTTTTGCATGGCGTTGTAGTGCAGGAGTGACTCCCGCAAAATCGCCCGGCGCTGCGGCAAAAGGGTATTCTGATAAAATTCTGCCGCCGAGCGTGCGGCGATGAGCATATCTCGCGCGGCGCGAACCTCGGAGCCGATATTCGCCGACAATGCCTCGACCCGATCCTCCGCCTGACGCAGTTCCGCGGCAAGCCGCGCAAGCTCGGGCTGGCCTTGGTCAAACAGCGGCAACTGCACACTCAGCCGCGGACCGGTCACCCGTTCGCCACCGCTATCTCGTTCCGTGGTCACACCCAGATCAACGCCGCCGGGCAAGAGCCGCGTGCGGCGTTTCAGATCGAAGGCCTTCTGCGCCAGTTCCACCTGAGTGCGCAAAGCGGCCAGATCCAAACGCTGTCCTTGGGCGACCATTTCAAGGCCTGTCGGCAGGTTATCACTGGGCGGAAGGCCGGGCAATCCATCAGCCATCTTCCACTGTGTCTGACCGGTGGTCAGGCCAAGGAGACGATTAAGGTTTTCCCTGGCGACACGAATCGCCGCGTCGGCCTGGGCCAGTTCGACCTGCGTCTGTTGCGCGGAAACTTGGATCTGCGCCAACTCGATTTTGGGGATGTTGCCCGAATCAAATTGCCGTTGAGCCACATCGCCCGCGGCCCCGTTGATGTCCGCGATCACGGCGAGGCGCTTGCGCAATTCCTGTTCGGCGAGGACCTCATAAAAAGCCCGACGTACTTCCGCGACCAGGGAGAGAACTTCATGGCTCACCCGATACTGGGTCTGCACCAGTTGATTTTGCGCCACTCCCTTGCGGGCAGGCAGGAGCAACGATTCGAGGAGGGGCACGCTGAGGCCAAATTCTGCATTGGGGCCGCGTGGGGCGTTTTCCGGCCAGCGCAAGCTGGCGTCAAACGAAGGATTGGGCAGGCGGGTGGCAGCGGCGAGACCCGCTTGCGAAAGGCCAAGTTCCTCAAACGTTGCTCGCAGGGCGCGGTTATTGAGCAGGGCAATCTGCACGGCGGAATTCACCGTCAGGTCCGAGGCCAGCAGTTCGTTCACCGCGGCCTCCGCCTTGGCTCTCTCCTCGGAGGTCAGCGGCCAAGTAGCGGTGATGCCGGCCCGGTCGCCCAGTTGCGTTTGGACGACGGGAAGCGCCGCTTGGGGCGAGGAGGTGGCGCAGCTTGCGAGCAGCAATAGACCTGCGGCTGGCGGCGTCAGTTTGAGAAGTAGGTGCATGGGAAAAGAAACAAGTTGGAGAATAGTGTCAGCGTCCCAGATAGGCGACGGTTAGGACGATGGCTGCAGTCCCGCGAGGGCACTCCGCAGGTTGATCTTAAATGGAGCACCAGCGGGTGGCGCCGCCCAAATAAATTGCAGCGAGTTCATGGGAGGATAGGCTCACGGTTCAGCACCGTCAGCCTTAACCAAAAATGTGCTATTTGGTCGGAGCGAACTTCGCCGTGGGAGCAGCCGCCTCGTCGATCACTTTGAGATATTTGGCCGGATCCTTCTTGAAATCCCGGACGCAATGATTGCAGCACAGCCGCACGAGGCGGTCGGGCTTGCCCTCCTGACGATATACATAGTCCTGCGGTGGACCCATGTCACCGCCTTCGAGCTTGTCTTCGGATACGGGACAACTGTCAGACGGATAGGACGCTTTGGCTTGGGCGAGCCATTCGGCGGAGACCTTCGCCTCGGCGGCCTTGATGAATGTACCGGAAGGTGTGTTCGCGGCCTGTTCCTTATTATGACCTTCGTGCGCAAGGGCGAAAGGGGTGAGCGTGGCGCTGAAAACCAGCGCGGTGAGAAATTTGACGGATGAGGAGAGTTTCATGGAAGCTTGTGATTGACTGATTGCGGGCGGACCGCGCCTGAACGCGACAACCCGGAGGTCGGAGCAAAACAGGCAAAGCGAGCGAAGGGCTCGCGTGATAGCGGCCTTGACGCGCTAAGCGCGCACGGAGGCCGTCAAACCACAAACGGCGGGGCATGATTCAACATGCACCACTGAAGGACAAATTCATCGGGCGCTATTCGCCCAAGTGACCCGGCGTTCTGGGCCGAAACGGCCGATGCCCCAGACTGGTAGGAGAATACTTCGGGCAGAATTGTATAGAGCAGGAACGGGTCGCCTGGCGTCGGGGCTTTGGCCAAGGCTGCCGCCTGCGCGGGGGAGAATGCGTTGAACGATTCACAGCCGCACCCGTCGTCATGCTCGTCGCCGTGATGCGAAGCATCGTGGGAATGCTCTGTCGAGGATTCGGCTGCGCTGTGGGCATGCTCATGGGCGGGTTGCGCTGCAACCGTCCGGGTCGAACAAAGAGTTGCTGAAACAAACCAAACCAATGCCGCCGCCAATAAAGCAGGTGCCGAATAGGTTCTGGTTTTGAATGAGATCATGCTGGCTTTGCGGTCAGAGCTTCCAAGGTTGTCTTAATTCCGACCATTTCAAGTAGATTGACTGATTCAGGGGAACGGCTTCGTAGAACAGCGATCCCAATTTGTCGGCCAGCCTCGTTCTGTGGATCTTTTACCAAGTCGAAGGAGGCGCGCATTGATTGCCACGATCATGGTGCTCGCGGCCATCAGCACTGCGCCCAGAGCGGGTGTGAGCAGCACACCCCAAGCGTAAAGAGCCCCGGCCGCCAGCGGAATGGCGACCACGTTGTAGCCCGCGGCCCAGACCAGGTTCTGCGTCATCTTGCGGTAAGTGGCGCGGGAAAGTTTCAGGATCGCCACCACGTCCGCTGGATTGCTTCTTACGAGAATGACGTCGGCGGTTTCGACCGCGACATCTGAGCCTGCTCCGATGGCAATTCCCAAATCAGCCTGCGCCAACGCAGGGGTCGTTCACGCCGTCGCCGGTCATGGCTACCAACTGGCCTCGAGATTGGACTTCTTTGACTTTGGCGGCTTTGTCCTGGGGCAGGATTTCGGCGAAATATTCATCCAGGCCGACCTGATCCGAAACCCATTTGGCGGTCGCGTTGTTATCGCCGGTAAGCATCATGCACCGAATATTCATTTCCTTGAGTGTCGCGACGGCCTGCTTCGATTCGGGCCTGACGATGTCGGCCAGAGCCATCGCTCCTTTAAGCGTTCCGTCCACGAGGACAAATTCCACCGGCTTAGCTGAAGCGATTGCTCATCCGTAAAATCCGTGGTTTCAGCCGATGAATTTGGAATGGTGAGCGGGAGCTTGCTCCGGGGATTATTTACCGGCGGTTTTTCCGGCAGATGCACGGCGTGCCTTGCCACCGGTTTTTCGCAATTCGGTCGGCACCGGCCAATGATGTCCAGGTTCCAGCAGGTCCTGCGTGGTTTCTGGTCCCCACGTGCCGGCGGCATAGTTGGGGAAATCACTCGGTGGCGTGGCGGTCCACACGTCGAGCACCGGCATCAATAACCGCCACGCCGCCTCGATTTGGTCCGCCCGCATGAACAACGTGGCGTCGCCCTTCATCACGTCCCAGAGCAAAGTCTCGTAGGCATCCGGGGAAGGCGCGGAGAAGCTGTCGCGATAGTTGAACCGCATGTCCACGGGACGCAGCTGCATTTTGGCGCCGGGGTATTTAGCCTGAAACCCGAGAACGATTCCTTCATCAGGTTGAATCGACATGGTGAGCCGCGAAGGCTGCCAGCCGAGCGAAGCGTCGGGTGGAAACGCCTGATGCGGCACCGCGCGAAATTGGATCACGACTTCCGACACCTGCCGCGGCAGCCGCTTGCCGGTGCGCAAATAAAACGGCACTCCCTGCCAGCGCCAGTTGTCGATTTGCAGCTTCAGCGCGGCGAACGTCTCGGTCTGAGAGTCGGCCGCCACGCCGTCCTCCTCCCGGTAGCCGGGCACGTTTTCCGCGGCAGCCCGGCCCGGGCCATATTGCCCGCGCACGGCCTGATGCCGCACCTGATTGTGATGAATCGGACGCACAGCGTGGAGGACATCGACCTTCTTGTTTCGAATCTCGTCGGCATCGAAGGACACCATCGGCTCCATCGCCACGAGACACAGCAGTTGCATGAGGTGATTTTGCACCATGTCGCGCAGCGCGCCCGCATGATCGTAATAACCACCGCGATGTTCGACGCCCACTGCTTCGGCGACCGTGATCGTCACGTGCTCGACGTAGCGCCGGTTCCAGAGCGGCTCGAACAGGGGATTCGCAAAACGAAACGCGAGAATGTTCTGCACCGTTTCCTTCCCAAGGTAGTGGTCGATGCGAAAAATCTGGGACTCATCGAAGCTGGCGCCGAGGACTTGGTTGAGGGCGAGGGCCGAGGTCAGATCGTAACCGATGGGTTTTTCCACCACAATCCTCGCCCATTCCCGGTCGCGTGCGAGTCCGGCTTTGCCGAGATATTTTGGAATCTCACCAAACATGGATGGCGGCGTTGCCATGTAGAAGATGCGATGGGCCTTGGTGCCCCACGTCTTTTCCAGCGCGTTGCAACGTGCGCCCAGCGCCGCGTAGGTGGAGGACGCCGTGAAGTCGCCCTGCTGATAGAAGATGTGTTGGGCGAACTGATCCCAGGCCGCTGCTTTCGGTTTTCCAAAGCGCGAAAAAAGGCTGACCCCCTCTTGTAACCGCTTTCGCAGCGCGCGATCGCCGAGCTTCATGCGATCGATCACGATAATCGAAAATTTTTCGGGCAGGCTTCGATCCTGGGACAGGTCGAACAGCGCCGGCACGAGTTTTCGCCACGTCAAATCCCCTCCGCCGCCGAAGATGGCGAACACGGTGGGCTCAATTTGATCAGATGGTTTGGGGGTGGTTATCATATTTTTTATTCGCCGTTGCCGCGGGTTGGGTCCGGCAGGACCGGGCGCGCGATCATATCCACGGCGTGAATGCGCCGGAGATGGCGCGGGGCGTGACTGAATTCAGCCGCGAGAAAAGTCCGCACCAGATCCCAGGCGACCGCCGATCCTTCCGTCCGGCCACCGAGGCAGAGAACATTCATGTGATCGTCCTCGACGCCTTGCTGCGCGGAGAAATGATCGTGAATCAAACAGGCGCGTGCGCCCGGAATTTTATTGGCACTTATCGCTGCACCCACGCCACTGCCGCAAATGGCGACGCCCCGGTCGACTTTCCCTTCGGCCACGGCCTGCGCCAGGGGAATGATATAGTCGGGATAATCGTCGTCGGGCCGCAGATGATGCGCGCCGAAATCAGTGACCTCATGGCCGGCTTCGCGGAGGTGGCCCGCGATTTCGTGCTTGAGGTCAAAACCTCCGTGATCCGCCGCAATTGCAATGCGCATGGTGGTTGCCTTAGTCGGAATGATTCAGGAGGGCACCACAGAACACACGGAATACACGGAATACACGGAAATCAGAGTAATGAATTCAGATCTGAGCCGACCGATGCGCCCACCATTTGATGTGTGGTCAATCAATCCTTTTATTAGCTCAAAAGTGCTCATTTTGTGTGTTCTGCGTCTTCTGTGGTTAAATCCGATTGAAAGGTTTCGCCTTAGCCAAAAGTCATGCAGTTGAACGGGGGGGACGCGGCCTCCGGACGCGTTTTCTCCTGCGTAGCTCAAGCCAACCCGTCCGGAGGCCGGGTTCCACCATTTAGTGCGGACATTTCGGAGCAGCATCATCACTCAACTGCATG
>JAYVMJ010000127.1:0-1576 GCA_043759025.1 Verrucomicrobiota bacterium
CCGCAATTCCGTCCACCAGCACGCTCCAAGCCGGTGCTTCGGGAGAAACATATGCATACAAATCGGACGGCATGGGTTCACCTTGCGCCCAACCGGGAACGCGCACCTTCACCGTAAACTTCGTCGCGACCGCCGCGGATACGCTCAGCGTGATGCCTCCTTGCCAGGGATACTCTGTTTTCTGCGCCAGCTTCACGGTCGTGCCGGCAATTTTCACTTCGCCTTCGCTCTGCGCGTAGAAATTCACATATAGAGCATCGTCGCGCACCGCATAAAAATACCCACTCAGCGCCGCAAGCGTCCGCATCAGGTTTGGCGGACAACAGGCGCATCCAAACCACGGCGCACGCCCGGCGAAACCATGGTTGTTCTTGTTCGATCCGTCGTACACGAGCGGATTCGGATAAAAAAAACGGTCGCCCGAAACGGACACCCCACTGATGAAACCGTTATAGGCAGTGCGTTCAAATACGTCCATGTACTTGGCGTCGCCGGTGAGCAGAAACATGCGGTGATTCCACATCATCAGTGCAATCGCGGCGCACGTTTCATTATAACCGTCGGCCGGCAACTCGTAGTCGGCGCCATAAGCCTCGCCATTCGTCAACGCGCCGACCCCGCCCGTCAAATAGAGCTTCTTATCAACGACGTTAGCCCAGATTTTCTTGATCGCCTTCTCATAACGTCGGTCGCCCGTCAGCGCCGCCACATCGGCCATGCCGGAATAGAGATAATTGGCCCGAACCGCGTGTCCCACCGCTTCGTCCTGGTCAACCACGAGGGCCTGTTGCTGATTGTAGGTCGGGCCGCCGGGACCGCGTGCATCCAAAAAAATCTGCGCAAGGGTCAACCACCGTCGATCGCCCGTGACGCGGTAAAGCTTCACGAGTCCCATCTCCACGATCTCGTGACCGGGGGCGAGGCGCCACTTGCGATCGCCAAAAACATTCCAGAGTAATGCGGCATTTTTCAGGCACACATCGAGCAGCGTGCGTTTTCCAGTCGCCTGAAAATACGCGACGCCCGCCTCGTACAGATGTCCGGCATCGTAAAGTTCATGGCTTAACTTCGGATCGTTCTCCCATCGCTTTTGTCCGACCCATTCCTGTCCGGGCGAATCAGGATGCATGGTGCGGAAAGTAAAGAGGTAACCGTCAGGCTCCTGCGCGGCCGCGATCCGCGCGACCCACGCGTCGAGTTTCTTCTCCAACTCCGCGTCCGGTTTCATGCTGAGCACGTAGGACGCTCCCTCGATCGCCTTGTACGCATCAGTGTCGTCAAACGGATAGATCGTCGGCGGTTTGATCTGGAAAGTCTTTTCGCCCGCCGCTCGGCGGCGCATCACCTCGGCCGCGAGGTCAAAATTCTTCAGCCTTCCCGATTCCTCGCATTGCTTCATCGCAAACGGAACCGTCACCGCCCGGTTCACTTCCTGTTTTTCCGCCCAGAAACCGCCCGTGATCCGGACCGCGGTGAACGGCACCGGCTGAAAGGGATAGTCGGCGGCGCGGACGACGGAGAACGTCGTCACCAATGTAATCGCGGCCGTAAGATACGAAGAAAGACGAAGGGGCAT
>JAYVMJ010000128.1:0-6853 GCA_043759025.1 Verrucomicrobiota bacterium
TGGTGCGCTCGCCTCCTCGGTTGCGCACGATTCACACAACGTCGTGGCAGTGGGCGTCGATGATGAGTCGCTGTGCGCCGCGGTCAATCTGGTGATCAAAAACCGGGGCGGGCTCAGTTTTGTCGGACGGAAAAAGCGGGCGGTGCTCCCGCTGCCGATTGCGGGTTTGATGTCCGACCGCGATGGCCGGTCGGTGGCCGCTCGTTACACGCTGCTCGACGGACTCGCGAAAAAAGCGGGTTCAAAGTTGGACGCGCCGTTCATGACGCTTTCATTCATGGCGCTCCTTGTCATCCCGGATTTGAAATTGAGCGATCGCGGATTATTTTCCGCGGCGAAGTGGGGCTTCGTGCCGCTTCAGGCATAGCCTATTTTCTCCGCAAATTTGGGCGGCATGCCAACCGCCCTCGTTGGGCCAAGGGCCGTTGAGGGCAACGGCCCCTACCGTTGGGCTATTTATTTCGGGCGATTGGTGTCACTTCGCTGGTTTGGTATTCCAGATTTTCAGAATCTCCGGCGAACCTTGGTCGCGCACGCCGTTGTAGTTGAGGATGTCGTCGGTGGACGCCAGGATGTCCTTGCGCTCGAAGACGAGCGCTTCGGTGGCGCGGCCGGCGAACTTGATTGTGATGAATTCATCCTTGGCATCGCGTAGCACCGTCACCAAGTGCGCGAGATTTTTGATCGCGATCCCGTTGACCGATTGAACGACGTGCGAAACCGGGTTGTCGTAACCTTTGATGAGTTTGTGCGGGAAGAACGGTGAAGCGACGACCACGAGTTCCTCTCCGGGGAATGCCGGCTTTTCGCCGCGGCGCGTGATCATGGGATTCTCCGCGAAGCTGAGCGCGCTGATGGCCTTGGCGTTGCTGCTGATCGGGCCCACGTATTGCATGGTGGTCGTTGAGAAAACCAGCGGTCCATAGATGAAATACGGCGGATATTCGCCTTCCGGATTGGAGATGAGCATCGGGCGCTTCGTCGACACGGGAAGCTCGATGGCCATCGTCTTTCCGGCGCGCAGGATGGTCAGCGCGATCTTCCCGTTTTTCGCCTGCTGTTGGACGAGGTATTGAAACCGGACGCGCAGGTTCTCGCCGATGCGGACCATCCCTTCATTGTCGATCGGAGTGTCGCCGATGTGCGTAATCACGTCCCATTGCTTGAGTGGGTAACTCGCATTTGTTTCGTCAGGTTCGCAGACGATCATGCCTTCAGTGGTTTTGTCCATTTTCAGAAACGGACGGAGCGCCGGATTCTCGTTGGTCTGCAAGCTGTCGTGCATGGCGGGTTTTCCATCGTAGTGCCCGTCGGCGACGTCCTTGAGAAACAGCTCAATTTCCTCGCATGGGATGATGTAACCGATGTTGTCCGCTCCGCCGAGCCGGCTGAAAGCGAGGCCGATCATTTCGCTCCCGGCCATCGCGGGGCCGCCGCTGTTGCCGGGATTGATCGCGGCATCGATCTGGACCCGCAGTCCCGAGACTGGAAAGTTGTAGCCGGAAAATTCGATGCGCGAGACGATCCCTTTCGTGATCGAGAGATTGGTGCCACCGGTGGGAAATCCATAGACGAGGACGGAGTCCTTGACGGAGGGAAGTTTCGCGGCGCGAACGACGGCGGGGTGCGTGGCGAAAAACGATTCGTCGTCGAGCTTGAGCACGGCCAGGTCGATGCCCGGGGCGACAAATTCCAGGGTAGCGGAGAGTTTGTCGCCGGACTGGTTGGCTTGAATCTGCATCTGGCTCGCATAGAGGGCAACGTGGGCATTGGTCAGGATGCGCTTGCCTTCGATGACAACACCGGTGGCGGTGATTTCGTGCGGGGCCTGCTTGGTCCACGGCCGGAACGGATTGGGTGCCCGCACGGTCGCGAAGATTTTGACGACGGAATTTTCTATCGTATCGGTTTTAGGCGCCGGCTCGTTTTTTGGCGCAGTGACTGCTTCGATTACTTCGGCCGGTGGCGGGGACGTCGGCGTTTCCACTTTCTCGACCGGCAGTGCCTCCGTCGCGGCCCGGCCGGGCGATCCGAGGCAAATGACCAGCAATGCAGCGAAGACACCAAGAGGGCGGGGGAACGGAGTCATTGGCATCAAACAGCAACCCATTGCCTCTCGCCGGGCAAGACCGGAGTGGGTGCGCGTTACACCCGATGCGTCGAATCTTACTTCTGTTTCGCGTTCCAGAGGGCGAGCATCTCGGGTGAGGCCTGGGCGCGGACGCCGTTATCCGTCAGGATATCCTCCGTGGCCGCGACCATGTCCTTGCGGGGAAATACCATCGTTTCGCCGCCACGGTGTTCGAATTCGAACGTCACGTAGTCGTCCTTGAGATCGCGCAGGAGGGTCACGAGGTGCGCGAGATTTTTGACCACGGTGCCGTTGACGGAATGGACCACCGAGCCCGACGGATTGCTGTAACCCTTGGCGAGTTTGTGCGGGAAAAACGGCGACGCTACTACCACGAGTTCCTCTCCGGGAAACGCGGGGCTATCGCCACGCCGGGCCACGAGTGGACTGTGGACAAAACTAAACGCGACCATCGAATTGGCGTTGTTGTTGAAAAAGGACAGAAACGGCACGGTCGCCTTGGAAAACACGAACGGTCCGTAGACGAAATAGGGCGGATATTCACCCTGGACATCGGGAATCAGCAGCGGGTGATTCTGGTGGGTGTCCATTTCCACTTTCAATTCCTTGCCGGCGCGAACGACCGTAAGTGGCAGCTTTCCGTTCTTTGCGATTTTTTGAATCAGGTAACCGCAGCCGACGCGGAGGTTGTGGCCGATCAGGATCATGCCTTGATCGTCGATGGGCGCGTCACCGATGCGGGTGATCACGTCCCATTTTTTCAGGGGATCGGCTGCATCATCGCTCGAGGGGTGGTGAACGACGAGCCCAGAGACGGATTTGTCGATTTTGAGAAACGACCGCAGGGCGGGATTTTCCAGCGTTTGAAATTCGTCGAAGAGCGCCGGCTTGCCATCGTAATGTCCGTCCGCGCAGTCCGCGAGGAACAGCTCGATTTCCTCGTTGGGGATGATGTAGCCGATATTGTCGCCACCGCCGAAACGGCTGAAGGCGAGGCCGATCATCTTGTCGCCCACAAACGCCGGACCTCCGCTATTGCCGGGGTTGATCGCGGCATCGATCTGGATGCGCAGGCCTGAGACAGGATAATTGTACGGCGTAAATTCGATCCGGGAAACGATGCCCTTCGTGATCGAGAGGCTGCTGCCACCGGTGGGGAAACCATACGCGAGCACCGTGTCCTTGATGTCCGGCAGTGTATTCGCGCGTGTCACCGGCGCGTGCGAGTCGAAGAAGGATTCGTCGTCGAGTTTGAGGATGGCGAGATCGATGCCCGGCGCGACCATTTCGACCGTGGCGGAAATTTTATCGCCGGCCTGATTGGCTTGGATTTGCACCTGGCTTGCGTAGAGCACGACGTGGGCATTGGTGAGGATGCGCTTGCCTTCGATCACCACGCCCGAGCCCGTGATGTCGACGGGTGCCTGTTTGGTCCACGGCCGGTAAGGATCGGGATAACGCATCGTCGAGAAAACCTTGACGACGGAATTGCCGACCACGTCGGAACCCGACGCCGGTTCCGTCTTGGCGGCCGCGGAATTGGCGGCCGCGGCGGCGCTGGAAGAAATCGTGGAAGGCGCTCCTTTTTCGGATGCGGGTTCCGCGGCGCTCAATTGGCTGGCGGTAACGATGAAGGCAATGGCGAGCGCGGCAATCGCGCGAAAGGGGCGGGGAGGTAAAATCATGCGCACGGCAACTGCTACGGATACCGCGGCGGCTCGCAAGGCCGGATTGTGGCGATTCCGCCACAATTCCGTTCAATAGCGCACCTTGTCCGTCTTCCGGGCCCAAGCTTGGAACGATTCCAACGCGGCTTCGCGCAGGAGCGGCGACATCTTGATTGCGCGTTTTTCCGGCGCGAGCGGGACCTGTTGATAAATAAAATCGTCGTCGAATCCAATGGCCGCCGCGTCCCGGCGGGTGTTGCCGTAGTAGACCGTTGAAATGCGGGCCCAGTAAATGGCGGCCAGACACATTGGGCACGGTTCGCAACTGGTGTAGAGTTCACAGTCGGGGAGCTGGAACGTCTCAAGATTGGCGCAGGCGTCGCGGATCGCCGTCACTTCGGCGTGGGCGGTCGGATCGTTGGTCGACGTCACGCGGTTGTGCCCTCTGCCGACGATTTCCCCGGCGCGGACAATCACGCAACCGAACGGTCCGCCGTGACCGGACTGCATTCCGGCGTCGGCGAGTTTGATGGCTTCCCGCATGAATTGGTCCGCGCTCATGAAGACGATGAAAGCAAAGACCGCGCCAGAAGCCAGACGCGATGAGGGGATCAAACGGCGGCGGCTAACCTCGTTTCTCGGTCGAGGAGTTAAATTTAATCTGGAGCTGGCAGTTGGCGCGCATCCGGCTTTACTGGCGTTCTCCCTATGAGCTCCACGACGATCGCAGGCCTCGAGATCAACGGGCCGATGAATGCAGGGTACGCCGAAATCCTGACTCCGGAAGCCTGCCGATTTCTCGTCGGCTTGGTGAACAAGTTTGAACCGCGCCGGCGGGAATTGCTGGCGAAACGGGTCGATCGGCAGCGCGAGATCGATTCCGGCAAGCTCCCTGATTTTCTGCCGGAAACCGCGGCGATTCGCAGTGGCAATTGGCAGGTGCCGCCCCCACCACCCGATCTGCTCGACCGTCGCACGGAAATCACGGGCCCCGTTGACCGCAAAATGGCGATCAACGCGCTCAACTCCGGCGCGCAATGCTGGATGGCCGATTTCGAGGACGCCAATTCACCGACGTGGGAAAACGTCATGGACGGGCAGATTAACATGCATGACGCCGCCCGGCTCACGCTCGCGTATACGAGCCCCGAGGGGAAAAAATATGCGCTGAAGGAAAAAATCGCCACGATCATCGCCCGCCCACGCGGCTGGCACATGGAGGAAAAACACGTCCATATCGCCGGGCAGCGGTTGTCCGCCTCGCTCTTCGACTGGGGTCTCTACTTTTTCCACAATGCCAAGGCGCTGATCGCCCGCGGTTCCGGCCCGTATTTCTATCTGCCGAAAATGGAAAGCCATCTCGAGGCGCGATTGTGGAATGACATTTTCATTCATGCGCAGGCCGAACTGGGCATTCCGCGAGGCACGGTGCGCGTGACGGTTCTCATTGAGACGATCCTCGGCGCGTTCGAGGCCGAGGAAATTCTTTATGAGCTGCGGGAACACGGCTCGGGCCTCAACTGTGGACGCTGGGATTACATGTTCAGTTTCGTTAAAAAATTCCGTAATCTGCCGGGGTATCTTTTTCCCGACCGCACGCTGATCACGATGGCAGCACCATTTCTGCGCTCCTACGTCAGCCACGTCATCAATGTCTGTCACCGCCACGGGGCCTACGCGATGGGCGGAATGGCTGCGCAGATTCCCATCAAGAACAATCCCGCCGCGAACGACGCGGCGCTCGTGAAGGTGCGCGCCGACAAGGAACGCGAGGCCCGCGCGGGTCACGACGGCACGTGGGTGGCGCATCCCGGACTCGTGCAAACCGCGCTCGACGCCTTCGCGTTGCACATGAAGGGCGCGAATCAATTGCACGTGATTCACGACGTGAAAATCACCGCCGCCGATCTGCTGGCACCGCTGTCCGGCCCGATCACCGAAGCCGGAGTGCGGTGGAATCTACATGTTGGCGTTCGTTACCTTGAAGCGTGGCTGGGCGGTTCCGGCGCCGAGCCGATTCACAATCTGATGGAGGATTTGGCGACGTCCGAAATCTCCCGATCGCAACTGTGGCAGTGGCTCAAGTTCGGCGCGAAACTCACGGATGGCCGCCCGATCACCGCGGAACTTTACGACCAACTTTTACCGGACGAACTCGCTAAGATCCGCGCGGATTATGGCGACGAACGCTTTGACTCCGGCCATTTCAAGGAAGCCATCGAACTGTTCATGCGCATGTCGAAGAGCGCGGAGTTCGACGAGTTCCTTTCTCTGCCGGCGTACGAACTGCTGCCGTGACGCATGACGATCCACGAACTCAACGACGCTTCCCTCGCGAACTTCGTGGCCACGCTTGGCCACTTGTTCGAGCATTCGCCGTGGGTGGCGGAGCAGACCTGGCCGCGCCGTCCGTTTCGTGATGCCGCCCAGCTGCGCGCAGAGCTTTGCCTTGCCATGCGTTCCGCGACGCGGGAAAGGCAACTGGCGTTGATCAATGCGCACCCCGATCTGGCCGGTCGGCTCGCGCAGCAAAGGAAGCTCACGGCTGAATCCACGCGCGAGCAATCGAGCGCCGGTCTTGATCAGTTGACGGAGGCGGAGCTCACGGAATTCACCCGACTGAACGATTCCTACAAGGCGAAATTCGGTTTCCCCTTCATTATCTGTGCGCGCGTCAACGCCAAGTCCGCCATTCTCGCCGCGATGCAAACCCGTTTGGGCAATTCGCCTGACGTGGAATTTGCCACCGCACTCGGTGAAATTGAAAAAATCGCCTGGCTGCGATTGCAGGATATTTTAGTAACCACTCATTCACGCTAATGGCTCACTAATGAATGAAGCTTTGCGCCGCTCAGGCGGTCTCAATTAGTGTCAGTTAGTGTTCATTAGTGGTTAAAAAATTCTCCCATGCCCGGTAAACTCACCACCCACGTTCTCGATCTCACCAGCGGACAACCTGCGGTCGCGATGAAGATCGAACTTTGGCGTTCCGGCGAAGCGACGAAGCTGATCAAGATCGTCAAAACCAACGCCGACGGCCGGACCGATGGTCCGCTGCTCGATGCTTCCGCTCTCGCCGCTGGCTCGTACGAAC
>JAYVMJ010000129.1:0-7980 GCA_043759025.1 Verrucomicrobiota bacterium
GATCTGCGCGAGGTGAACGAGGGTTTCAACTGCTTTCGTCATGTCCTGCAAACTGACCCATTCCCGCTGGCTGTGAACTTCATTCATTCCGCAGAAAATATTCGGCGTCGGCAGGCCGCGTTGAGTGAGCGAGGAACCGTCCGTGCCGCCGCGAATGGGCTGGGAGCGGGGAATGAGCCCGGCGCGGCGCATGGCTTCGCGGCCGAATTCGACCGGGCGCATATCCTTTTCCAGCCAATAGCGCATGTTGCGATACTGTTCGGTGAAGGTGAGTTCGATTCGCGCTCGCGGTTCTGCGATGCGCATTTCATGCGCGATATTTTCCAGGAATGAACGCTGCGCGGTCAGCTCTTCCAGTTCGAACGCGCGCAGGATCAGTTTCACCGTGGCGGCTTCCGCCGAGCCGGTGCATTCGAAGGGATGAATGAACCCGGTTTTTCCGTCCGTGCGTTCCGGGGATTGTTCCAGGGGCAACGCGTGGACGAATTTGCCGGCGAGCCGGAGGGCGTTGACCATCACGTCCCGCGCCCAACCCGGATGCGAAGCGACGCCGTGGATTCCCACCGTCGCGGCATCGGCGCTGAAGGTTTCAAAATCGATTTCGCCCGGCGCAGAGCCGTCGAGGGTGTAGGCGTATTTCGCGCCGAGGGCGGCGAAGTCGAGTTTGTCCACTCCACGCGCGATTTCCTCGTCGGGGTTGAAACAGATGCGGATCGGCCCGTGCGGAATTTCCGGATGAAGCAGCAAATGCCGGACGGTGGACATGATCGTTGCGATCCCCGATTTGTCGTCGGAACCCAACAACGTTGTTCCGCTCGCGGTGATGATGTCGTGACCGATGGCCTGACGCAAAAGTGGCGTGGTCTCGACGGTCAGTTTCTGCGTCGGATCGTCAGGAAGGATAATCGGGCGTCCGTCGTAGGCGCGATGAACAATCGGTTTTGCCCCACCGGGAAGATTGGTCGCCGTGTCAACGTGCGCAAACCACGCGATCACCGGCGTGCGTTTGGCCGACGTCGCGGGCAGCGTCGCAAGGACGTAGCCATGGTCGGTTAGGATGACATCCACCAAACCGAGGGCGCGGAGTTCCTTCTCCAGCAGGCGAAGCAAATCCCATTGGCCGGCCGTGCTGGGGGTTGACGGTGAATTCTCGTCGCTGCGCGTATCGATCTGCACATAGCGCAGAAAGCGGGCGAGCAGGTCGGCGGAATCGATCGTCATGAAGGAAAGGCATGGTCAGGAAAGTTGCCGGGCACAATGGGAAAGGATGCATCAGGAGGCGGAAATCTGCGCCGGATTCCCGAGGTGTTTTTCCCCGGGTTCCATCGATTTCGACATAAATTTCGTCGATGAAACCCTGGCGGGGTTTACGCGTCAGACTCTCCATGAACCTAAATCCCGGGACTCTTGTTTTACGAAACCGATTGATTCCAACGAGCCAGCTCTTGGCCGGTTTGGCTGGATTTCTCGCGCTTCCGCTAGCGAACGCGGATCTGCATGCAGGGGTATCCCTCGGAATTGCGTTGCCACGGGGCTATGCGGAAGTGCGGGTCGGTCGCGACCGCTATTACACTCAACGCGGGGTGTTTTACCGGCGCGGGCCGCACGGTTATGTGGTGGTGCGCGCGCCGCGCGGCGCAGTTGTTCGGACGCTTCCGTCGTATTATACGCGGATCTATGTCGGCTCGAATGTATACTATCGCTACGGCGACGTTTATTACCAACCCGTGCAGGATGGTTACGTGGTAGTGGAAGCGCCATCGGCCCAAGTGGTGCCACCGCCGAACCCGGCGGATGATTACCAATCGGTCTGGGTGGGTAAACAGGAATACCCGTTCAAGGACGGACAGTTCTTCACCAAGACGCCCGACGGAATGGTTTGGGTGGCCGCGCCACTCGGTGCGGTGACGCGCACCTTGCCCGCGGATGCGCGGAGCGTCTGGTATGAAAAGCAGGAGTTTTTTGAGAGCGACGAAGTGTACTTTCAGAAAACACCGGATGGCTACGAAGTGGTCGCCGCTCCGTGGAAGAAATAATCCGACGGCTTTTCCCGATCACGCGGCGGCCGTTAGGATGCGGTCGCCGCCGCGATCAGTCGGTCCAGTACTTCGGCATTGCGGAGTGTTTCCGCCAAGCCAAGCGCGGGCGGTTTTCCAGAGCGAATGGCTTCCGCGAAATCCTCGATTTCGTAGCGATAGCGATCGCTTTGGGCCACCGCAATTTCCCGGCGTTCGTCGCCGACGAAAAGGGAAAGTGAACCGGGGTTGTCGAAGTAAGTTTCAGGAATTTCCAGGATTCCCTTGGTGCCGATGATTTCCGCGAACACGCGTTTCTGCGCATTGAATCCGCTGTGGGCGGCGGCGATCAGGCCCGTCGGAAATTTCATCAGCCCGGAAAAAATCACGTCGACGCCGCCGGCGCGGACCCACTCGGCGGAAACTGATTCCGGTTTCATTTCGCCGCGACCTGGTTTGCCGGCGCTTTCGTCGGCGACCAGTCCGATGAAATTGATCGGATAACAGCCGACATCGTAGAGCGAACCGCCGCCCAGTTCCGGTTTCCATTTGATCGATTCAGGTCGGTCGAGCGGATAGCGAAAGCTGGCATTGACGAATTTTATTTCGCCCAGTTCGCCACTGCGCAAAACGTCACGAACCCTGGCGATGCGGTCGGTGTAACGGTACATGAACGCCTCCATCAACGTGACGTTGTTGGCCGCGCAGGCCGCGGTCATTTCGCGGACTTCGGCGGCATTCAGGCCGAGCGGCTTTTCGCACAAAATATGTTTGCCGTGTTCCGCGGCGCGAATGGTCCACGCGCGATGTTCGTTGTTCGGCAATGGGAGGTAGACGGCGTCGATTTCCGGATCGCGCAGCAACGACTCGTAGCCGACGCAGGTTTTCGGAATGCTGTAGCGCGTCTTGGCGATGGTGAGTTTGGCTTGATCGCGCGACGCGAGGGCGTGGAATTCGGAATTGGTCGCGCGCAGGAGCGCGGGAATGACACTTTCGCTGGCAATGCGCGCGTAGCCGAGCACGCCCCAGCGGATTTTTCGATTGAGTGGAGGAGTCATGCGGAGACCGTCACCCAAAGCCGGATCGTGTCGCGGCTCAACGGGAATTTTATTCGGGCGCAACGCGTCATTGAACTAGACCGGTGGCGTGCTTCGATTATCGTCAGGGGATGCGCTCAGGATTGTCCGTACTTGTTTTGTTCAGTCTGATGGTGGCGATTGCATCTGCGGAGATCGCTGATTCGACACCGGCACCCACGTCAGACACACTGGTCGCCCAAACCGTCGCGGGAAAAGTGCACGGCTATCGTGAAAAGGATATCACCGTTTTCAAAGGCATTCCTTACGGCGACGATACCGCCAAACACCGGTTTCAACCGCCGGTGGCGCCGGTGCCGTGGAGTGGAGTGCGCGATGCGTTGGAGTTCGGTCCGATGGCTCCGCAGGGCAGCACCGCTCACGCCAATGAACCGATGAGCGAGGATTGCCTGCGGCTCAATGTCTGGACGCCGGCAGCGCACGATGGACGGAGACGGCCGGTGCTGGTTTATTTTCATGGCGGTGCGTTCAGCAACGGTTCGGTGAACGATAATCTTTACGATGGCGCCGCTCTCTGCCGACAGGGCGACGTCGTGGTGGTGACGGTGAATCATCGGCTGAATGGCTTCGGTTATTTGTATCTTGCGCAGTTGGGTGGACCGGAGTTTGCGGACTCGGGCAATGCCGGCCAGCTCGACCTCGTCTTCGCGTTGCAGTGGGTGCACGACAACATCGCGGAATTTGGCGGCGATCCCGCGAGCGTGACAATTTTCGGGCAATCCGGTGGCGGCGCCAAGTGTGCGACGTTGATGGCGATGCCGGTCGCGCGCGGGCTGTTTCAACGCGTGTGGACGATGAGCGGCCAGCAACTGACCGGGCGCACGCGCGAACACGCCACGGAGACGGCACGTGAAGTGTTGAAGAATCTCGGCCTGACGCCTGACCATTTGGATGAACTGAAAACGATGCCGATGGAGCGCTTGATGGACGCTTTTCGCGCGGCGGGTAGTTCATGGACTCCCGTGGTTGACGGCGGCGTGCTGCCGCGCGATCCGTTTTCGCCCGATGCTTCGCCGCTTTCCGCTGGAATACCCATGGTGATGGGCAACGCCCATGACGAAACCACGGGGCTGATCGGCCCAAGCGATCCGGAAACCTTTCAGCTCTCGTGGGCCACCCTCCCGGGGAAGATCTCGCAGCACGCGCAAAAATTTATGGGCGATCTTTCGCCCGATGCGATCGTGGCCGCGTACCGGAAAATTTATCCCGCGTATACGCCGAGCGACATTTTTTTTGCGGTGAGCACGGCGGCGCGTTCCTGGAAGGGATTTGTTTTGGAATCCGAGCGACGGGCCGCGCAGAATGGAGCCCCGACCTACGTTTATTATGTCAACTGGCGTTCGCCCCTCGACGGAGGGAAATGGAAGGCACCGCACACGATCGATATTCCACTGGTTTTCGACAACGTTGACGCCAGCAAATACACTGCGGGTTTTCCGGATGCGCGAATTCTGGCCGACGCGATGAGCCAGGCTTTGGTGGCATTTGCCCACACGGGTGATCCGAACGCTCCCGGGCTTCCGCCGTGGCCGGGCTTCGACTTGCGCCAGCGTCCCGCCATGATTTTCGATCTTCCGCCGCGGGTGGAAAATGATTCGCGCGGCGCGGAACGCCGGTTGTTCGAACCGGTCGGCTATATTCAGCCCGGCACTTGAGCAGGACGGGAGGTGGGATGCCATGGCGCGGATGTCGTTTCGCTGAAGCCGTGGTGCCCGTTTTCCGGCTGGCGCGGAATGCGGCTGGCAGGTTGCGATAGTTTACAACATGCCGGCCTGGCCGCCGCGAGACGCATCCGTAGGCGATCTGAAAATCAACTGCTGACCTTCGAGCCATGGGACAAAAACGTGGAGCGGATTCTTCTTGGAGCGTTCCGGTTGGAGAAATGTTTTAAACTTTCTAGTCTGCTGGCGGGATGATAGCCTGCGTTTGTTCTGCATGAAAAACGCGATTCGTCAGCTGGTGAAAAATCCAGGATTTACCGTCGTGGCCCTGGCCACTCTTGCGCTCGGCATCGGGATTAACACGACAACTTTCACCGTGCTGAACCGGCTGCTTTTGCAACGCCTGCCGTTTCGAGAACCGGAACGCATGGTGCAGATATGGGCGTCCTACTCCCAATATGGTCTCGGTGGGCAGGCACCCGGAGACTACTTCGATGAGAAGAAACACAATACGGTGTTCGAGGACGTGGTGGCTTACGTGCCGGGTATCCAGTGCAGCCTTGCCGAACCGGGGAAACCTCCCGAACGATTTGGCGCGACCGGCGTCACCGCTAATTTCTTTTCCGTCTTTGGAGTTCGCGCTCAACTCGGGCGCACGTTTACGGCCGAAGAAGAAGCCCGATTTGAGCCGGTGACCATGATTTCGAATTATTTCTGGCGCGAACACTACGGCGCGGATCCCGCCGTTCTCGGCAAGACGGCAAAAATAAACAGCAAGGTGTACACGATTGTCGGGGTGTTGCCGCCAGCGATGGACGAGCCTACTCTCTTCGGAGGAAAGATAGCATTTTTAGAACTGGATTTTACCGGGATGAATCCGGAGCTGCGCAATCAAACTTGGTACACGGTGGCGGCCCGGCTTAAACCCGGTGTCACGATTGAGCGGGCGCAGGCGGAGATGACAGGTCTCGCGGCGAGCATGGCGAAGGATCACCCGACCACCAACGAAGGCCGCGATCTGAAAGTGGTACCGTATCCGTCGAGCATTGTGGATGGTTCGAACAAGCACCTGGCGTGGCTGGTGATGGCGCTGTCGGCCATGGTGTTGCTGATCGCATGTGCGAACCTCGCCAATCTCCAGCTTGTCCGCACGATGCGCCGCACGCAGGAAATAGGCGTGCGTTTTGCCCTGGGTTGCTCACGTGGAATGCTCATCCGGATGTTGCTTTCTGAAAGCATCGCGTTGTCCATCGCCGGGGGTGTGATTGGGCTGCTCATGGCGAAATGGAGCAACGTTTACGTCGCTAGTTTCTTTGGCTTTGACATGCCGTTGGATTTCCGGGTTCTGGGCTTCACTTTTGTTGCCTCGCTTTTCACGGGTGCAATTTTCGGCATTGTGCCCGCGTGGATCGCCTCCCGGACTGACATTACGGTGTCACTGAAAACGAGCGGACGCGGCAGCACGTCGGATCGTTCGCGGCATTGGTTGCGACAGGGCCTCGTTGTCGTGCAACTGGGGCTGGCATTGGTCCTTCTTTCTGGCGCCGGATTTTTTGTCACCGGTATTTATCAACTCACCCATCAGCAATTGGGCTGGAATCAGGATCATTTGCTGAGCGGCTACCTTGAGCTGGATCACGATAATTACGGTGAAATCAGGGATCCCCGTTCGTTGATTTTTTCCGATAAAATGGCAAGCGCCCTGGAGGTTTTGCCGGGAGTCGAAGGCGTCGAGTTTGGCGATACTCCAGCGTACGGATTTAACCGCGTGCCGCTCGTGATCGACGGTCAGCCGCCGCCGGCGAAGGGGAGGGAAATTTTCGCCACCACCGGGCGAGCGAGTCCGGAGTTTTTGAAAGTATACGGCCTGAGATTGCTCCAAGGACGGAATTTCAGTGAAACCGACCGGCTTGGTTCCCCGAGCGTAGCGATCATCAACGAGTCTCTGGCGAAAAAGTTCTGGCCCGGCGAGAGTGCGCTGGGCCGGAAGCTCGCCAGCACGGATCCCCTGGCGCCGGGGACAGCGGAGATCATAGGAGTGATGCAGGATTTCAAATGCGCGGCGGAATTCTACGATCCGATCCAAAGCAGTTTCAAATACCTGACGCCTTGGGCGCAGAATAACCATCGCTTTGTCATGTTTAGCATTCGCACGACCGGTGAGCCGGCGGCACTCAAGGACAGCATCCGCAAAGCACTCGGAATTTTGGCGCCGGATATCGCATTGAGTGCGTTTTCCACGGTCAAGGAGGAGGTGGAAGGCACTGTGGCGTATTTTTCCTTTTTGCGTCGCGTGTTGATCCAGATCGCGGCGACCGGCCTTTTACTCGCGGTCATTGGCATTTATGGAGTCGTGGCCAATCTGGTTTCCGAAAGAACGAAGGAAATCGGCATTCGGATGGCCTTGGGCGCAGAGCCCCGGAGCATCGCGTGGCTTTTTTTGAGGAACGGCATGATGCTCGCGCTGATCGGAGCCGTCATCGGATCAGCGGCATCATTTATACTCGTCAAACTGCTGAAACAAATGCTCCCTGCGATCCCCGGGTTGAATCCCTGGGCTATCGCGCTCGTCAGCGTTTTGTTTGTCGTAGTCGCGATGATCGCGTCGTGGCTACCGGCGCGCCGCACGACGAAGGTGAACCCGGTGATCGCGTTGAGGTCGGAATAGAACTTCTGCGGCGCTGAGCCCCGGCATGAATCATTTGACAGCGTTGAAACCTGGCTGGTCCCCGGTCGTCACTTCATTTCCCATGAATCCCCTTCGTTACCTCATCGCGGCTTCAGCCGCAGTTTTTCTCAGCGTCGCGGCATTTGCCGCCGATCCAACCGGAACTTGGACGGTAAACTGACCGGCAGTTTACTGGGTTTCGAAAGTCCGATGGGGCGAGTGCCCGACACGGCGATTGGCGACGCTACCTTCGCGGATGACTCGCTAACGTTTACGGTGACCCGGGAATTCAACGGCAATAAACGTGTTTCCACCTACGCGGCGAAACTCGATGGCGACAGCCTGAAGGGCTCGATCGAGCGCCCTGGCCGCGATGGTGGCGCGCAGAAGAACGAATGGACCGCAACCCGCGCCAAGTAAGCCCGTTTCCTGTCCGTTTGATTCCCTTTGGGTCCGATACCCCGAAGCTTGCTTCGGCTTGGTTGGGAAGTGGCACGGGCCTCTGGCCCGTGGGCCCGGGCGAACACGGGCGGGACGCC
>JAYVMJ010000130.1:0-6107 GCA_043759025.1 Verrucomicrobiota bacterium
CTCGCCGAAAGCGGCGTGGAGATGGTGCGCTACGCCGACGACTTCGTGCTGCTGGGTCGAAGCGAGGAGGAAGCCAAGGCCGCTCTCGCCCGCGTGCAAACGTGGATCGAGGCCAACGGTCTGACGCTCCACCCCGAGAAAACCCGTCTCGTCGATGCGACCCAACCCGGAAGTTTTGACTTCCTTGGGTATCACTTCGAACGGGGGTATCGCTGGCCCCGCCGCAAGGCGCTGGACCGGTTGAAGGAAACCGTGCGAACCCTGACCCCCGCACCAGCGGGGTGTCGCTGGAAGCGACCCTCACGCGGCTCAATGAATCATTGCGCGGCTGGTTCGGTTACTTCCAGCACAGTCACCGCATGACGTTTCCGAGGGTAGACAGTTATGTCCGCGGTCGCCTCCGCGCCATCCTGCGCAAACGCGCGGGCCGGCGCGGGCGGACGCGCGGACTGGATCATCACCGCTGGCGCAACCACTGCTTCGACGAGCTGGGCCTGTTCAGCCTAACGCAGCCCATCGCTCGGCCTGTCAGTCTCCTGGAGAGAAAGATCACCAACTGGAGAGCCGGATGCGGGAGACCCGCCAGTCCGGTTCGGAGGGAGGGGCGGGTTCTATCCCTGTCCCTACCCCTATCATGTTAATTTAGAATGCTCAGCGTTTGCGCATCGCGGCGGCGATGGCGGGTTCGGCGCCGAGGGTGCCGGTGAGTTTTTCGAGGTAACCGGGCGCTTGGGTGGCATTGGCGCTGGCGGTGGCCTTGGCGAGGCGCCCACGGACGTCCAGGCGCGCGGCTACATCGGCGTAGTTCGGTCGCGCGAGGAATTCTTCGAGATACTTCGCCTGGCGGGCACCGATCGTCGCATCGACCGTGCGCTGTGCTTCGAGGCGGGCGCGATACCAGTCGCTTGCGAGCAATGATTCGCGGGTGAACAGAGCGCGGAAAACCGGATCGTCGGTGCCGCGTCCTTCCCACGTGCCGTGGCACATGATGTGTAGCAACGCCCGCAATGGCGGACACGCCTGATCGACGGAGTTGTCCGAGAAATAATTTGTCGCGGCCGCGCGCATGGCGGCGACGATGTTGTCCACGCCATCGGCAAAAACCGCGAGGTCCTGTTTTTCCGGTTGGAGGAATTCCTCGTCGAACACACTGCTGGGATTGCCGAGCACGCGTCCGCAGAAGGTTTGGACAAACCGCGCGGTGATGCGCCAGCCGAGCCGGCTTGCGAGTACCTTCTGGCCTTTGAAATCGATATCCTTGCAGCGTTCCAGATGTCCTTCGGAGATCAGGTAGGCGGGTTCGCGTTCCGCGGGGGTCATGCGACACCAGATTTCCGGCACGAGCAGGCTGATGTCGTGATCGACGCGATGATGCGGTCCGACCCAACCGGCGGCCGTCGAAAAAACGGGCAGGCCGGTGAGGACGAACGACGCGAGCGCGGCGTTGAGATCGTAGATTGGCGGCAGCGCGTTGAACGGTCCCTTGGTGAGGGCGCCTTCCGATCCGGCACCGGTGGTCGACGGTGACTTCCCCGTGAGGCTCGCGATCAAGTCCATAAACGCCTCGGGCAATTCCTGATAATGAATAGGTCCGAAAACGCAGAGCGGTTTGATGTTCGTCTCCGGCGGATTCAGCCGGCGGCCCATCAGGACGGAGCCGACGGGGAAAGGCGCGGACGCATCGGCAGCGAGCCGCCGATAAAGACGCGCGCCGGTCCGGGCGAGATAAGTGGCGCGCGGATCCTCCAAGTCTGGCCGGTTTTGGAGATAACGCGGATTTTTCGAGGGCTTGCCGTCGACCACGCGCGGATGCGAGGGCGAGACCATGTACGCGGGCCGGTCAGCGGGGACGAAATCGCGGAAGGCCTTTTGCATCGGCTCGGTGAACGCCTCGAAACCGAGCGCGTCTTCCACGATGGAGCGAGCGGTATCGCGGCTGAGCGGTTCGTAATTGGAAAAGAAATGTCCGGGTCGCGAAAAATCGCGCTCGGTGCGCTTATCGTACCCGCGAACGACGGCGTCGTCCGGACGCTGAAAGAGGCGCAGTTCGCAATTGTGCACAAACTTCAGCGAAGGTTGCGTGACCCACGCCGGCAAACCGGGAACCTGCTCGCGGGGAGCGACGGTGGACGCGGTGATGTCGTCCTCGACCTGGATTTTTTCCGCGGGGAAAAAGTCCGAGCGCAACGTGAAGGTGCGCCAGCCGCCCTCGCGGGTGTAGCCCACGCGAAGGTAGTGCGTGAGCAGTTTCTCGGCATTGTGTTTCAGTTCGTTGCCCGGACGCGCGTTGATCGTGTCGACCGTGAAATGCTTGCGCCAATCGTCGCCCCACTCGGGTTTATAGAGGCGCTTGAGCAGCAGCACGAGATCGCGAATGGAACGCGGGATCGTGGTAAGCCACTGGTTGTACTCGTCGTTATAGTCGGGGCTGCGGCTCAGCAGCTTGATCACCGAGCCGAGGGAACGATCGGGGCTGAGAATGGAGCGGCGCTTTACGGTGGCGGGAATCGGATTTTTCAGACGCGTGCTGTAATCGCGCTGGAGGATCGCCTCGACCGCGTCGAGGTCGCGCGCGAGATCGCTGACGAAGACCGGCCCGGTGAACATCGCGTCGGCGATGGGTTTCGAAATCTCGGATTTGCCGCCGCCCGAAACGGTGCACGGTTTGTGGCAAAGCAGACCTTCGGCCGTCGTGCCGCGCAACAGCCAGCGCTGGCTTTCCTCGGGTTTGGCCATCTCGACCTTGTAACCGGAGGGCAATACGTACGTGAAACCGGGCAGAAGTTTGAGAACTTTTTCCTGACCCCCGGCGTCGCGGAAAACAATCCGCTGGGTGCGCAGATCGAAGCGCGCATCGGCCGGCACGTAGCGAATCGTGGGGAAATTTTTATCGCGGGCCCAACCGTCAGCTTGGAGTTCGACGCTGTCGCCCAGGAGCGCGAGGGCTTCGGCGAACGTGTGTTTTACGTCGGGCAGATTGGTGTTGAGCTGGAAGGTTTCGCCCAAGTCGTAACTTGGAAACACGATGGCGCCGCCCGCATGTTCCTCCTCGGCGCGACCGAGCAGGTTGGCGGCGAAGCTGATCTGCGTCTTCACCTCTTTTTTGCAGTAGCCGAAATAATTATCAGAAATGAGCGTTACGACCACGCCGTCGGTGTCGCGCGCGGTGATTTTGAAAGCGCCGCCGTCGTTGTAGGCTTCTTCGGCGGATTTCCAGCACATGCCATCGCGGCGTTGGCGGGGAGTGGCGTCCGCGAAGGCCGGCAGGCCGAGTTCCTTTTTGGTGAGGCCGTTGAGATGCGTCGCCAGAATGATGCAACCGGTGTGGCCGGTCCAATGTTCGGGATCGAGGCCCGCATCGTTTTCCGGCAGGTGCGGATCACCGGCGTTGCCAAAGATGCTTTCAACGAAATCGAGATTGGCGACGAGCGCGCCCGGGACGAAGAAGCGGGTTTCCATCGCGCGCACCGGCGTAAAGCCCGGCACGGCGGGAACGACGACTGGTCGAAGATGGAGCGAGACAAAACATTCCGCTGGCGTCGCTGCATCGGCGCTGAACGGCAGCCGCAAGAGCTCTGCCGGAGGAGTGAGCGCCCGCGCCAGCAACCGGCCGAAGACGGCGGAGGGCACGGCTTTCTTGTCGTCGGGAATCGGCAGGCCGCCCTCGGCGACGTGGAAAATTCCCTGGGTGGTCCGGCGGTCGCTGCGAGGGTTGTGCAACACGCCTTGTTTCAAGCGCAGCGAGGCGAGGATGCTGCTGTGATGTTCGTCGCGACCCGGAGGCAGCGAGAGTCCGCGGGCCAGACCGGGGCGGTCGAGGACGAGAGTAGTGGCAGGCAGGCGGGGGATTTCGCCGGCGCCCTTGAGGCACTGCGCAATGTAGTTCTGGATGCGCTGATCGACGGGGCAGAGGTGGCTGGAAAGAACGCGGTCCTTCTCACGGCTCAGGGTCAGGAAATGATCGACGAAAGTGTTAAGTCCATCGCCACCCGGGAGCTTGACGCCGGGCTGGCCGATTTCGTGCAGCTTCAGGTTAAGGTACGCCAGCAATTGCGGGTCGGCGGGATCGGGAGTGACGGGAAGGGTTTGGGGACGCGAAGGCATGGTGAAAGGGAGTCAGTAAAAAGGTGCAAACGTACCGAGGGCAACCGAGTAAGCCGGTTTTGGACCACCTACGGATGAAATTATGTCACACGAGCGACGTTATTACGTCGATTGCCTGAGATTTCCACTAAGTCATGCAGTTGAATGGGGTGGAACGCGGCCTCCGGACGCGTTTTCTCCTGCGTAGCTCAAGGCCAACCCGTCTGGAGGCCGGGTTCCACCATTTAGTGCGGACATTTCGGAGCAGCATCATCAATCAACTGCATGATGGTAAGGACTCAAAAGGACGTGAAGGTGAAGAAAATGAACCGCAGTTGATGGAGCCACGGTGACCCGCCGTGGGTTTGGCTGGATGCGGGCTGACCGCAGCGGGGTCGCTGCGGCTCGAGTTCGGAGTGGGAGCGAATGCGGGGGAATGGAATTCGCCGGGGTGCGATCAAAGGTCTTCACCCTATTTTGGCGGTTGTCTCTGATAGTCTATTGTGGATCAGGTCACTTAGTGCTAGTTTGCGATTGTCCGGCGTTCCCTCCCTTCAGCTTAATTGGGTGAACTCTTAAAATGGTTTGCCTCACACTTTGTCTTTTCCGGGCGCGCTTTCTCTTCACGGTTTTATTTTTATCGCGGTGATCGTGCCGGCTTTCGCCGACGGTTTTGCCGCTCGCAGTTAGGCTGCGCCAGTCATCCCGAAAAAATGAGACGGCGAGCTCGTCCCGCCCCGGACGTTTCGTCGCGATTTCCCCCGGCCACTTAATTTTTTCCGTTATCCCTCATGACCACCTGCGAGACCACCGAAAAATTCCCCGTGGTGATGCTTTACGATCACTTGTCTTCAGTGAACGCGGCGATGAGTACCTTTTCCCATCTGACCGCCGAGTTGGCGACTGAGTTCGAACCCGAGCTGCGGGTATGGCGAATGGATGATGCGGCGTCGCCGGAATTTATCAGCCAGGCGAACGCGGACATCACAGCGGCAGAGTTGGTCATTCTCACAGTCCGCGGGAAACAGCCCTGGCCTGACGCATTTTTGCATTGGAAGGAAGGACCCCGCATCGGTCGGCACGCGGCGATTGCGCTGCCTCAGGCGATTGTCGCGTTGATCGAGACAGATGCGGACGGTTTGCCCGTCGCCAGGGATGGCGGCAACAGCGCGTTGCGATCGGTTGCGACGCAGATTCATCCGGAAGTTTTTGTCCATGAGACGGAGAGCCCGCGAGCTGGGCCGTTCGTTTCGACGGGGGAAAGCTTCGTTGAAGTCCATTCGAATTAGAAAGGAAACGCCGGTGGATCATTCCGCCGGCCCTTAAAAAATTTAGTCAGCCACAGAGGGTTCATCATGAAAAAGCAGCGCGCAACGAAAGGCGCGGCGTCCGCTTCGGCGCCTGTAAGAGAGACGGTTCATGGGCACGGGGGAAAAGCGATATCCGTCGAACCGATCCATCCGCTGCTTGAGCGTTGGCGCCGGTTGGCCACGGGTTTACGCGGCGTGCGTTTATTCCGGGTCACGCTGCCATCGGCGGGGCAGGTTTTTTGGGAGGCGGAATGCACGCTCAATGGCGCGGGCGTCAGCCGGCGTTTCGCCAGCGAGCTGCATGCGCGGGCGTGGCTTTCCGTTGCGACCCAATCGCGCATGACCCTGAGCTCGGTGGAAAAGCAGGAAGTAAATCGCCCGTGCAGTGCGTCGTGTTTTGCGTCGGGTGGGTGAGGGGAACGGGTGTCGGACGGGGCCGAGCGTTCCCAATTCGAATAGCCCCCAGTCGATTGAACCCGGGAGCGCCGAGCCCCAGCTCGGCCTCAGGAGACCGGAGACGAGCTGGGGCTCGGCGTTCGTGCGTCCATGAAACCATGAACTCAATAGGTGAAAGTCATCATCGCCGCGGAGGCAGAGACCGTGGTGCAGTCGAAGGCAACTGCGTCGCTGAAAGGCGGGGTGGGGAGCAGCTGGAGACGGAAGGATGGTCCCGAACGAAAGTGAACTCGATACGGCATGTGCAACGGGCGAGCC
>JAYVMJ010000131.1:0-2231 GCA_043759025.1 Verrucomicrobiota bacterium
CCCTCCTTCGGCTCGAAAACGTTATCCAGTTTCGGACCGATCCAGTTGAACGGACGGAAGAGCGTGTAATCGACCCCATCGCGCTCGCCATACGCGTAAATGACACGGTCGAGCAATTGCTTCGAGCAAGCGTAAATCCAGCGCTGCTTGTGAATGGGGCCGTACACCATCGTGCTTGTGTCTTCATCCAGCTCAGTGTCCGGACACATCCCATACACCTCCGAGGTGGAGGGAAAAATAATCCGCTTCTTGTATTTCGCGCACTGCCGGACCACCGCGAGGTTGGACTCGAAATCCAATTCAAAGACCCGCAATGGATCCTTCACGTATTGCGCCGGATTGGCGATGGCGACGAGGGGAATCACGGCGTCGCATTTTTTGACGTGATACTCGATCCACTCCCGAGAAATCATTACGTCGCCTTCCACGAATTTGAAGCGCGGATCCTTGAGACAGTCACCTAATTTGTGATCCCCCACATCCAGGCCATAGACCTCCCAGTCGGTTTTCTTAATAATGGCCTCGGCAAGCGAACTGCCGATGAAACCGTTGACGCCGAGGATAAGGACTTTCTTTTTCATGGGGAAACGAGGAGTTGACCGGGCTGAATTAAAACAGGTGAACCGCGCCACTCGGTGCGCGTCAATTCAATCGCACCATCGCCGGTGGCGATCACAAGCGGGGAAACTGAAAGCACTTCACCCGGCTGGCCGTGGCGATCGCGCGTCGCAGGAGAATCGGTTTCCGCCCACCACACCATAAGCCGAGAAACATTCACGTCGGTGAACGCGCCGGGATATGGATCCGTGACGGCGCGGATGAGATTGAAAATCTGCCGGGAAGACTGTGTCCAATTCACACGACCGTCTTCCGGTTTTCGTCCGCCGAAATACGTCGCGTGCGAGTCGTCCTGCCCCACTTCGACTGCTGAGCCGGCCAATAACGCGTCGATGGACGAGGCCAGCACGCGACGCGCACAGGGCAGCACCTTTCGAAACGCCTGTTCCGCTGTATCGCGCGGAGTGATTTCCACGCCGTCCTGCGCCACGATCGCGCCGGCGTCGGCACTTTTCACCATGCGATGAAGGGTCATGCCGATCCGCGGTTCGCCGTGCAGCACCGCCCAGTTGATCGGCGCGCGCCCGCGGTACTTCGGAAGGAGCGAGCCGTGCAGGTTGAATGCCCCGAGCGGCGCAAGGGAAAGGATTTTCGTGCTGATCATGTTGCGGTAGTAAACCGAAATGATCAGGTCCGGTGCCATCGCCGCGATTCGTTCGATCCACTCCGGCGTCGCAATTTTTTCAGGCGTGTAAACCGGAATAGCCCGCTCGCGCGCCGCCACGACCGGCGTCTTGAACCAGATTTTCTCATGGGGATTATCCTCGTGCGTAAACAGCGCGATCACGTTGTCTCCGCGCTCCAGCAACAGGGAAAGGCATTCATAGCCCACCTCGCTGTAACCAAAAAAGATTATCCCCGGACGCTTCATGCGCTGGCCTCGATCATCTCCTTGACGTGGTAACGGTCGCGCGCGCGAACGACTTGATAGGTGCGGCCGACGTATTCCCCGATCAGGCCGACGCCGATCATGGCGACGCTCAATAGAAAGAAGAGCACGCCAAACAGCGTGAATACGCCGAAAGTTTCCCGATCACGATCCAGCACGAAGCGCCGGTAGAAGAGCACCGCGACCAGCGACAGACTGCCCATCGCGCAAAATGCCGCGAACATCGTGAAGTATTGCAACGGCGCGATGGAAAAGCCGGTCACCAAGTCGAAATTCAACCGGACGAGTTTGTAGAACGAGTAGTTCGAAACGCCCGCGTGCCTTTCCTCATGGCGCACGCCGACCTCGCCGGGATTGGCCGAGAAACTGTAAGCGAGGGCCGGAATGAAAGTGTTGATCGCGCCGCTGCGCACGATGGCGTCGATGATGGGCCGCTTGTAGGCGCGGAGCATGCAGCCCTGATCGGTCATCTTAATGCTCGTGATTCGCTCGCGAACGAAATTGATGCATTTCGACGCATAGGTCCGGAAAAACGAATCCTGCCGGTTCAAGCGGTAGCCGCCGACGTAATCGTAGCCGGCGTCGATTTTTTCCAGCAGCTTCGGAATTTCCTCCGGCGGATTTTGCAGGTCGGCGTCGAGCGTGACCACGACTTCGCCGCGCACGCGTTCGAACGCGGCCATGATCGCCATGTGCTGCCCATAGTTGGCGTTGAAGTCGATGA